>JABDJY010000198.1 GCA_013003285.1 Alphaproteobacteria bacterium
GAGCAGTGGCGGTGTCTTGAAATGGGTCGCCAGGTGGGTGTAGCGCAATTCGCGCCGGGTCTCGGCAATCTGCGCCAATAGTTCGCGCAACGCATTGTCGGTAATCTCGCCGCTGGCGAATTGGCGGTCGAGTTCGGTTTCCAGCGCGACCAGCTTCTCGCCGAGTGGCTTCGCCTGTGCTGTCATCGCCTGCTTGATGGCGCGCAGCTTTGCCACCTGCGCGGCGTCGAGACCAATATCGTCGGCCAGGTCGAGCAGGTGGGTTGGCCCGGGCACGCCGTTCAACTCGGCGGCTTTAGCCAGGCCCCAGCCGCGTCCGTTGCGCAGATCGTCGATATCCTGCGCCGACAGGCTCTTGATCTGCCGCGTTTCCTGGCCGGCATAGGGCGAGGGCTTTGTTTCGGCGGCGCTAACGGTTGTTCCCGTCATCGCAATCGCTGTTCCAAGGGCGATCACTTTCAACATCGGTGTGGCTCCTTCTGTGTTGAGAGGGCGCAACTATCTGCAATTCGTCACCAGCTGTATATGATCACGATCATACGGAACCGGGTGGCCGCAAACTGATGCGCCGTCCGTCGCGCGCGATGTCGCCGGTGCGCGCCAGGGCCGCCAGCGCCCGGTAGAGAGCTTCGTGGGTGAGGCCGACCTCGCTCGCCAGTTCCTTCAACGGCCGGTCGAGTTCAATATTACCGTCATCATCTGCGAGCAGCTCCAGATAGGCGAATACGCGCGCGCCAGCTGGCCGCAAATTACGCAATTCCAACTGCGTTCGTAATCCCTGGACGTGGCGCGCAAGCGCGGCTGTGACGGATGCAGCGCTAACCGCGTCGGTTTGCAGCAGCGCCAGCATGGCGTCTTTTGGATAAACGATGACACGGGCCGGTTTCTCTGCGACCGCGTCACAATGGTAGACGTCGGCATAAAGCGCGGCCTCGGCGAGCGATTCGCCGGCGCGGGCGCGATGAATAACGACCGCGTGGCCATCGGCGGTGTGTCGCTCAAGCCGCACAATGCCCGAGGCAATGGCGAACACGGCGTTCGTCCGGTCACCTTGATGAAACAGATAAGCGTCGGCTGCGAGCGATTGTTCAGACAATTTTCGGCGCAAGGCCGCAGGGGCCTTGTTGGGTACTGGAAACGCCGCTTGCCAAGGCAGCGCAGCACTTTTCCTGTTGCTCACGGTATCACGCCGCTGATAAATCGGTAATCGTCGGCTCATCCCCGCACAGCGCACAGTTTGGGTCGTGGGGGATCTTGATGGTGTGGAAGGCCGGGCCCAGCGCGTCGTAGATCAGCATGCGGCCGGCCAGACTGTCGCCCAGGCCGAGCAATTCTTTCAACACTTCGGTCGCCTGCAACGAGCCCATAACGCCCGCCAGCGCCCCGAGAATGCCCGCTTCGTCGCAGCGCGGCACCAAATCGTCGGGCGGCGCTTCGGCGAACAGGCAGCGGTAACAGGCGGTTTTGGCGCTATCGTTACGCCGGAAGGTATAGAGCTGGCCTTCGAAGCGCAGCATCGCCGCGCTCACCAGGGGTTTGTTCAGCAAATAACAGGCATCGTTGAGCAGGTAGCGGGTGTCGAAATTGTCCGACCCGTCGACCACCAGATCATAGCCGGCGATGATGTCGGCGGCGTTTTCGGCCGTCAGGCGGGTGTCGTAGGGCACCACGTCGATGCCGGGGTTGATCGCGGCGATGGTATCGGCGGCGCTGGCGACCTTTTGATCGCCCACCCGGTCGGTCATATGGATGACCTGGCGCTGCAAATTGGTCAGATCGACCTCGTCGTCATCGACTACGCCCAAGGTGCCGACCCCGGCGGCGGCGAGATACATCAACAGCGGTGCGCCCAAGCCGCCGGCGCCGATCACCAGAACTTTCGATTGCAATAGCCGCTCCTGGCCCTCGTCGCCGACCTCGTCGAGGATCAGGTGGCGGGCGTAGCGGTGAAATTGCTCTTCCGACAGTTCCATGGATTTGGCTTCAGAGCCCCTCGAACAGGGCGGTGGAGAGATAGCGTTCGGCAAAGGACGGCAGCACGGCGACGATCAGCTTGCCCGCCATCTCGGGCCGCGCGCCGACTTCGAGCGCCGCCGTCAGGGCCGCGCCCGACGAAATACCGCAGGGCAGGCCTTCGATCTGGGCGGCCTTGCGGGCCATGGCGATGGCGCTTTCATTTGCGATCGGCAGGATCTCGTCGATCAGGTCGGTGTCGAGAATATCGGGTATGAAGCCGGCGCCGATCCCCTGGATCTTGTGGGGTCCCGGCGGGCCGCCCGACAAGACCGAACTATCCTCCGGCTCGACGGCGACCATGAGGACTTCAGGCTTGCGTGCCTTCAACACCTCGCCGACCCCGGTCAAGGTGCCGCCGGTGCCGACTCCGGCGACCACGATATCGACCTTGCCGCCCGTATCGTTCCAGATTTCCTCCGCCGTGGTTTGCCGATGGATTTCCGGGTTCGCCGGGTTCTCAAACTGTTGCGGCATGAACGCGTTGGGCGTGTCGGCGACGATTTGTTCGGCCCGCGCGATCGAGCCGTTAATGCCTTCGGCCGCCGGCGTCAGAATCAACTCGGCACCCATTAGCAGCAGCATTTTGCGGCGCTCATGGGACATGGAATCGGGCATGACCAGGATGCAGCGATAGCCCCGTGCGGCAGCGACAAAGGCCAGGGCGATACCGGTATTGCCCGAGGTCGGTTCGACAATGACGCTGCCCGGCCCCACTTCGCCGGTGGCCTCGGCGGCCAAGATCATCGCCAGGCCAATACGGTCCTTCACCGACGCAAGCGGATTAAAAAACTCCAATTTGGCGACCAGATCGGCGTGGCAGCCTTCGGCTTCGGCCAGCCGGCCCATGCGCACAAGCGGTGTCGCACCGATGGTATCGATGATCGAATCGTAAATCCGCCCACGGAACTCGGGCTGCAAATCGATTATCGGCTCAGGCGTCGACATGTTCTTATTTTCCTTTGATTATCAACAACTAAGGCAAGGGACCGTTGGTTAAATTGTGTAGTCGAGGCGCTTCGCGCCCTCGCTTTCGATGCCGGCGTCGCGTGCCTGATTACACAGATCCTGGATCGTAACGGCGTCTAGATGTTCCATACATTGTTGCGAAATGGCCTCCCACATGGGGCCCACAACGGTCGCGCCCAAGGTCGAGCTATCGACCTCTTCGACCGGATCAGTGCGGGTCTCCATCTCGAGGATCACGCGCACCACCTCGCCGACCGTGATGCGGCGCCGCTCGCGCGCCAGTCGGTAGCCGCCCCTGGGGCCGCGCACGCCGCTGAGCACGCCGGCGCGTACCAGGTTCTGCAGAACCTGTTCCAGATAGCGCCGGGGAATCCCCTGGCGGCGGGTTATTTCACGGCTCTGCACCGGCACCGCCCCGGCGTTGTAGGCGATGTCGAGCACCGCCTCGATGGCGAAGAGTGTCTTGCGGGATAGGCGAAACATCGGCCGTCAATTCTCCTACCTAATCGCTTTAACTGGCTGCACCGGCGGTGCCCGTGGAGCCAAACCCCCCGGTGCCGCGGTCGCTTTCGGGCAAACTCTCAACCTCGTTCCACACCGCCTGGGTGACCGGCGTTACGATCATTTGCGCGATGCGCATACCGCGGTCGATGGTGAAGGGGCTGTCGCCATGATTGATCAAGATGATGCCCACTTCGCCACGATAATCGGCGTCGATGGTGCCGGGCGTGTTCACCACGGTGATGCCCTGTTTTAAGGCCAAGCCGGATCGGGGGCGGACTTGCGCTTCGAAACCGGCCGGCAGCGCGATGGCCAACCCGGTGGGGACCAGGGCGCGCTCGCCCGGCGCAATCACCATTTGGCTGTCGATCGCAGCCATCAAATCCATGCCGGCGGCCAAGCTCGATTCATAGGCCGGTAGTTCAAGGTCGGCGCCATGGGGCAGGCGCGTGACGGCGACATTTACCTGGGCGGGGCCATTACTCATGCTGCGTTTCCCAGGGCTGCGGCCACGCGCTCGGCGAGACGGTCGGCGACGTCTTCCTTAGACATGCGTGGCCAATCTTCCACGCCGTCGGCGCTGACCAGGTGGATAGTGTTGTCGGCGCCGCCGAAGGTGCCTGATTCCGCTGAGACATCGTTGGCCAGCAGCCAGTCGCAGCCCTTGTTGGCGCGTTTGGTCTGGGCATTGGCGACGATGTTTTCAGTTTCCGCGGCAAAGCCGATCACCAGCTGGGGCCGCGCATTACCGGCCGCGCTAAGGGTCGCCAGAATGTCGGGGTTCGCCGCCAAGCCCAGGGTCGGAAGTTTACCCTTGGTCTTTTTCATTTTCTCGGCGGATTCGGTCGCGACCCGCCAATCGGCGACGGCGGCGGCACAAACCGCAATGTCGGCCGGCAGCGCCGCCTGGCAGGCTTCGAGCATTTGCTGCGCGGTCTCAATATGCACCACCTCGACCCCAGCGGGATCGGGCAGATTGGTCGGGCCGGAGACTAAAGTCGTTGCGGCGCCATGGCGCGCCAAGGCGGCGGCGATGGCGTGTCCCTGGCGGCCGGATGAGCGATTGGCGATATAGCGCACAGGGTCGATCGGTTCGTGGGTCGGTCCGCTGGTCACCAGCGCACGCCGGCCCCCCAGCGGCGAATGATCGCCGAAATAGGTACCTATCGCGGCGGCGATTTCGTCGGGCTCGGCCAAGCGGCCCGGTCCGAATTCGCCGCACGCCATGTCGCCTTCATCGGGACCAACGAAACGTACGCCGCGCTCCAACAAAGTGGTGAGATTTGCCTGGGTGGCCGCGTGCTGCCACATGCGCACATTCATGGCAGGTGCGACCATGACCGGCTTGTCAGTGGCCAGCAGAGCCGTCGAGGCCAGATCATCGGCGAGACCACGGGCCATCTTGGCCAGAATATCGGCGCTGGCGGGGGCGACGACGACCAGATCGGCCTCGCGCGATAGTTGGATATGGCCCATTTCGGCTTCGTCGGTGAGGGAAAACAGATCGGTGTAGACCTTATCTTCCGTCAGTGCCGACACCGTTAGTGGCGTCACGAATTGGGCGCCGCCACGGGTCAAGATACATCGCACAGCCAGACCGTTCTTACGCAACAGGCGGATCAGCTCGAGGCTTTTGTAAGCCGCGATGCCGCCGCTGATGATCAAAAGTACGCGTTTTCCATGGAGCATAGGGGGCCGCAATCTCCAATTTGGAGCGATTTTACGTGGATTATCTCGGTTTTACGATTATTGTTTGTACTTAAATAGTCGCCCGGTGGCTCTAGAGCAAGCCGTGAAGGCCAGATTGCCCAAAAACCGCGGATTTACAGGTCAATAATCAGTAATATGGCAAGCGCCGCGATGGCCAGCCACAGGGGCCATTGAGGCCTCTGAGCGGTGCCGCCGGCGAAATCGATACGCAGATTTCCATCCGCCACGGCGCGGGCGGCGCGTTCAAACTCAGCGACAGCGTGGGGCAGCCGTTCGACTGCCCGGAAGGCGTCGGCGGCGCGCTCGGCCAGTTGCGCTTCCGGCCCCCGGTTCTGGCGCATCCATTCCTCGATCAACGGCTGGGCGAGTTGCCACATATTGGCGTGCGGCGCCAATTGGCGTCCGGTGCCTTCGGCCAGCAACATGGTTTTTTGCAGCAACAACAATTGCGGCTGGGTCTCCATTTCGAACTGCTCGGTGACCTTGAATAACTGCGCGAGCAATCGGGCGATCGAAATATCAGCCGATGACAGGCCGAAGATGGGCTCGCCGATGGCGCGGACGGCCTGTTTGAAGGCGTGCCGGTCTTTGTGGCCCGGTACATAACCGGCGCGGAAATGCACGTCGGCGACCCGGTCGTAATCGCCGGTGACAAACCCCAACAGCATGTCGGCGAGATAATAGCGGGTGCGCCGGTCGATCCGCCCCATGATTCCAAAATCGACCACCGCCAGGGTGCCGTCGGCCATGACGAAGGCGTTGCCCGGGTGCATGTCGGCATGAAAATAGCCGTCGCGGAAAACCTGGCGGAAGAAATTCTCCGATGCCTTGCGCAAGATGGCCTCAAGGTCGTGGCCCGCGGCGCGCAAATCGTCCACGTCATGGATCGGGATGCCGTCGATCCGTTCAGTCGTTAGAACCCGCCGGCCGGTGCGCTGCCAGTCGACGCCCGGCACTTTATAGTCGGGGTCGTCAGCGAAATTTTCCGCCAGCTCCACCGCGGCGGAGGATTCCATCCGCAGATCCATCTCCCAGCGTACCGCCTCGGCAAACGTCTCAATGACCGCTACGGGTTTAAGGCGGCGCAGCCGGGGTTGGGTGCGCTCGACCATGCCGGCAATCCAACGAAACAGATCGAGATCGCGTTCGAACGCTTTCTCGATACCCGGTCGCAGGATTTTGACCGCGACCTCGCGGCTCTCGACTGCTAGACCGGCCTCGGCGGCGGCGGCGACTTCCTGCGGTGTTGGCCGGGTCACCGCGAAATGCACCTGCGCGATCGATGCGGCGGCCACCGGTTCGTCGTCGAACGAATCAAACAATTCGTCGATCGTACCATCGAGCTCGGCCTCGATGGCTTGCCGTGCCAGATCGGTTGGAAATGGCGGTAAATCGTCCTGCAGGGTGGTGAGGTCGTTGGCGATCGATTCACCGGCCAGGTCGGGGCGGGTACTGAGCATCTGGCCGAATTTGATGAAGCTGGGTCCGAGCTCCTGCAAGGCAATCGCTAGACGCGCGCCGGGGCGAAGGTCGCGCACGCTGCGCTTAACCCGGAAGGTCGATAACAGGCGGGCCGTGAGGATGAGCCCCGTGGTGGCCGGCAGCCAATCGAGCGGGAACAGCGCGTCGTGTCGCGCCAGGGTGCGGGCGATTCCTATCATTCGCAGAAGATTTCGGGCGGCGCGAAACATTTACAGGCTGCTCAGATCCGCCACGCCGAGTGGATCGCGGCGATCCCCGCCGACAAATTGCGATAGCTCACTTGGCCGAAATTCGCGCCGTGAAGCATCGCCACCAGCTCCTCTTGCGGCGGGAATTTGCGAATACTTTCAGCCAGATAGACGTAAGACTCCCGGTCGCGGGCGACCAGGGCGCCAAGTTTCGGCAGGACGGAGAAGGAATAACGGTCGTAGAGCGGCGCCAGCATTGGCACTACGACACGGCTGAATTCCAAGCACAGAAAGTGGCCGCCGGGTCTGAGTACGCGACGCGCTTCGGCCAGTGCCTTATCGATATGGGTTACGTTGCGCAGCCCAAACGCAATTGTGTAGGCGTCGAGCGAGGCGTCGGCAAAAGGCAATTCCTCGGCGTTGCCGCAAACCAAATCGAGGGCGCTGTTACCGGCCAATTCGCCCCGGTCGATCGACCGGTTGCGGCCGGCGGTCAGCATACTGGCGTTGATATCGCAGATGGTAACTCTGGCCTCGCCATTGCTTCGCGCCAGAATGCGCCGGGCAATATCGCCCGTTCCACCCGCCACATCGACGACCGCCATGCCCGGTTGCGGGTTTAACTGATCGATCAGCACCGATTTCCAAATCCGGTGAACGCCGCCGCTCATCAGGTCGTTCATGAGGTCGTAGCGGCCAGCAACGGAATCGAACACTTCGCGTACCCGCGCCGTCTTCTCTGCCACCGGCACGTCGGTATAGCCGAAATGGGTGGTTTGCTGCGCGTCGTTGGGGCCAGGCTCGTTCATGGGCCGGACCATATCGGACACAGGCCCCCGCCGGCAAAAGAAATTCCCGGCTAAAAAGACATTCTCGGCGTTCTTCGATAGCTTAGCGGCGTTATTGAGCCGCCTGGGAATCCCAATGCCCGAATTACCCGAAGTCGAGACAACGCGCCAAGGACTGTTGGCCGCCTTGGAAGGACAGGTCCTGCGGTCGGTCGAGGCGCGTGTGCCCGCGCTGCGGTTTCCCCTGCCGCCTGATCTGGCGACCCGGCTGGCCGGTCGCAAAGTCACGGGGATAGACCGGCGGGCCAAGTATCTGCTTGTCGGCATTGAAGATGGCCAGGTGCTGTTGATCCATCTGGGCATGAGTGGACGCATGCGGGTATTTCCGGCGGGTGGGGAGCGCCCGCCGTTGGAAAAGCACGACCATGTCATTTTTCAAACCGGCGGCGGGACGGAAATCCGCTTCAACGATACGCGAAGGTTTGGCGCCATGGATTTGATGGCTGCCGACGCTGTCGGTGATCACCCCCTGCTGCGCGATCTCGGACCGGAGCCGCTCGGTAATGAATTCAACGGACCGGTCTTGGCGGCGCGCCTCCAGGGAAAGCGCACGCCCATTAAGTCTGCGCTGCTCGACCAGAAGATCGTTGCCGGACTGGGCAACATTTATGTCTGCGAGGCGCTTTATCACGCCAATCTGTCGCCGCGGCGCAGCGCACACACCGTTCAAGGCGCGCGCGCCGAGCGGTTGGTGCAGGCAATCCGCCAAGTGTTACATCAGGCGATTGCCGCTGGAGGCTCCAGTCTGCGCGATTTTCGCCATGCCGACGGGGAGCTAGGCTATTTCCAGCATCAATTCGCAGTCTATGGACGTGAAAGTGAACGCTGCCCGCGTTGCGCCCAGGATGCAAAATCGACAGGCTGTATTCGACGGCTGGTGCAGAGCGGTAGATCGACTTTCTATTGCTCTCGCTGGCAGCGTTGAGTAAACAGCGGGCCCGCTATGTTGTCGCGCCTGATCACAAATTTCTGCCGCTCGGTGGCCGTCCTCGGCCTCGCGGTTCTGCTCGCCGGCCGGGCCTTCGCCGCCGATCCGGAATATTTGACGGCGGTGGCCGATCTGCCGCTGGCGCCGGGACTGGTCGAGGAGGTCGGGGCCGGGATCAGCTTCGACAAGCCCGAAGGGCGTATCGTTGAGGCGGTGGCGCGCGGTGATGTGGCGCCGGCAGCGATCACGGCTTTCTATCGCGCCGCACTGCCCGGCCTAGGGTGGCAGCCGCTGGCGGGTGGTGCATCCGGGTCTCGTTGGCAGCGGGGTGGTGAAATATTAAGCGTCGATATTGTCGACGACCGTAATCCGTTGGTCGTGCGGTTTTCCATCGCACCCAATTAAACATAATAGTCTCAACCCCTATGGCTGAGACATGAAGAAGGAGAGCCGGGCCATGGCCTATGAAAATATTGAAGTTGAAACCCAGGGTCATGTGGGCATCTTACGTCTCGACCGACCAAAGGCCATGAACGCCCTATGCGCCGCGCTGGTGTCTGAGTTGGGCTTGGCGCTCGACGATTTCGAGGCCGACGACAATATTGGCTGTATCGTTCTGACCGGTTCGGAAAAGGCGTTTGCCGCCGGCGCCGACATCAAAGAGATGGCCGAGAAAACATTTGTCGGCGCCTATATTGAAGACTTCATCACCATCGGGTGGGAGCGCGTCACGGTCTGCCGTAAACCGGTCATCGCAGCGGTTGCCGGTTACGCCTTGGGCGGTGGTTGCGAGCTGGCGATGATGTGCGACTTTATTTTGGCCGCGGATAACGCCAAATTCGGCCAGCCCGAAATT
>JABDJY010000199.1 GCA_013003285.1 Alphaproteobacteria bacterium
GGGGCTATATAGGCGCTCTCACCCGGTTATGACAGGTGCAATATTGATCACTAGTTAACCCGGAATAGAGCGAGAGGAATTATCGCTTGGCGATATGCTCGCGGCAGAATGTCAGCAGAGCCTCGTACTCGTCATTCGGTATTGTCGCACGGGGACACATAACGCCATTCGTAGAATCGGCAAAGAATATCACCAGGCTAGGCGTTTCTTCGACGCTCCTCATGGCTTGCCATAAATATTCCAAGCGATGAAAAGAACTTACGTCCAAAATACCGGATTCCGAAATTATCAAAATGACATCTTCAATTTTTGTGCCGGCTCCCAATGCCCATTTACGCATTGCATAGGTTTGGAAAAGGCGACCCGAAACATACCATCCGATAAACGAAGCGGTTGAGACGACTAGAAAGAAAATTAGCCGCACACTCATTTCACCTGAGGCCAGGTCAATTACAAATATCAAGAATGTTGCCAAACCAACGTACAAAAACCCAGTTATTACATAATACCATTTGCCCACGTTCGGCTGATTGAACACTTTCACCGATGCGCATTTCTGAAGTTCGAGATAATGCTCATGCGTGGTTTTAAACTTGTATGAGAATTCCACCGCCTTCTAGCTCGACGTCTTGGCGCGCTGCCATAGCGCTTCCAATTCCGCCAAGTCGGCGTCATGGGGTTGGCGGTTTTCGGCCGCCAGCGCCGCCTCGACGGTGCGGAAGCGGCTTTCGAATTTGGCATTGGCGGCGCGCAAGGCGGCTTCTGGATCGACCTTCAGATGGCGCAGCACATTGACGCAGGAGAACAGCAGATCGCCGGCCTCATCGCTCAGCCGGTCCGCGTCGCCGCCGCTGTCGATCTCGGATTTCAGCTCGTCCAACTCCTCGTTGACCTTTTCCAGCACCGGTGTGATCTCGGGCCAGTCAAAGCCCACCCGTGCGGCGCGCTTCTGTAATTTCTCCGCCCGCATCAAGGCTGGGAAGGCAGCGGGCACGTCGTCCAGCACACTCGCCGACTGGCCCGCCTTAGCAGCCTTCTCAGCGCGCTCGATCGCCTTCAGGCTTTCCCAGGTTTCCTTTACCGCGCCGGCAGTGTTGGACGTATCGTCGCCGAACACATGGGGGTGGCGGCGGATCAATTTTTCCGCAATGGCGCCGGCCACATCGTCGAATACGAATTCATCCTGCTCTTCGGCCATGCGCGCATGAAAGACCACCTGCAGCAACAGATCGCCGAGCTCTTCGCGCAGCGCGTCCGTATCGCCCCGGCTCACCGCGTCGGCGACTTCATAGGCTTCTTCGATAGTGTAGGGGACGATGGTCTCGAAGGTCTGCTCAACATCCCACGGACACCCTTCGGTGGGGTGGCGCAGGCGAGCCATGACGTCGATCAGTCGGTCGATGTTGGCGGTCGGCATGAAACAGGGTCCATCTGGAGAGTTGGACCGGAAGAGTAATGGAGGCGGGGAGTCGGATAAAGTCGCGTGGTTGGAAAGCCTTGTGGAACTCCTAGAATACAATCATCCGCGACGTCTTGTTTATTTCCACGGGATCCAATCCGATGAGGCCGCCAATCAGGAAGTTATGATTGTAGGCCAGGGCGACTGTCACCCGGCTACCCGACTGATTGCTCGGTTGCCATGTAACATTCACATTAAGCGCACTCGCCGGAACACCGACCGCGGACGTGCGGATAAAGGTCTCTATCTCAGAGGCGGATTTCGGTGAAGGGCTTGAGGCGCCATTCACGACGGCATAACGCGCGCCCTCCGCAGCGGCATTTTCGATGGTGGAAGATGACCACAGCAACATGCTGACATCGATCAAACCGACCGTCATGAGGATCAGCACGGGTAGCGCGAAACCGAACTCAATTGTCAGCGCGCCACGGCGATCACCGCGAAGACGACGCCACTTCTTGAGAAGTTTCGAATGCCGCCAGGCCATGACTAACGAACCCTCATGCTGCTGTTCGCCGCCAAGGTGACCGTGTCGGGAACACCCGGGAAACTGAACCATAGGCCGACGTCTTCGGACACCGAAACCTCGACATAGAGCGGTGCATACTCGCCGTCGGCACATGAAATCGTGCAGGCCTGAACAGTCCCATCCGGGCAACGGCAGGTTTGGGCAGCGGTAACTGTCAGCGCATTTGTCACATCGTCGGCATCGAGGCGCGCCGCGTCGATGATACCGTCGATATCACCGGCGGAGCTCAGATCATAGACGCCGTACTGGGCGCCAGCGCGGGCCGCACTGGCAATGCGCACCTGCTCAAGGCCGAGGCGACCGAATTCAATCGAGCCGGCGACCATTACCGCAACAACCGGAACGAAGAACGCGAGTTCGATGCTCACCGCACCCATCTTGGAATGACGAAGGGCACGTGCGTGCGCTACGATCCCATCCGGTATATTTCGACAAGCTTTAAACATCTTCGATCACTCTATCTTTGAGTTGAGGCGGCGCTATTCGGCGAGCCAGGATTGAATCAGCAGGTTGCTGGTTTCCGTCGCTGAACCGTCGAAGTCACCAAGATTAGTGTTACCGACAATGTCGATTTCATCGGCGATCAGCATGGTGGCTGAAACATCGAACGACGAGCCGCCGGCGAACTTCACATCGGTCGACGGGAAATAGAGGATACCCTCGAGATCCATCGACGCGCCGCCGGCCAGAGTATGGTTCACATTATCGGGCGTTGAGCGATCGCTATAGATCAAGATACCCGCCATGTTGTAATCGTCCGTGGTGCCGGCGACCAACGTGACATCCGCGCCACCATTAATGGTGATGCTGTCGTCGGGCAGATAAATGTGAACATCGTCTCCGGTTATGACGGCGGAGCTGTTCGCGGAGAAACCCTTTTCGAAGACATAAAGTCCAGGCTCCAAATCGACCGTCCCGTGCACCGTAACGGCCTTGGTATAGGTGCAAGGGACCAGCGTTACGTTATCACCCGAGGCGATGTTATAATTGCCGGTATCTGTGCAAGCCGGAATGTTCGTCGGCCCTTGAAACCCTTCCAGCGGATCGGTGATTTGGTTGGCGCCGGTTACCGGCTCGACCGATATACAGTCGGCACCATAGCCACCGGCTGTCTTAATATTGGTCGCTGACAAGCAACCGGAACCCGATTGGGTCAGGGCATCGGGGTCGTTGGAATTATCAAAAATACCGCAATTCAAATCTACCACAGCCGCGCCCGAAACCTTAAATGCGCTCTGTTTGTTCGTGTTTAGCGCCCACATGCAGGTGTCGTTGATGTCGCCAACGGCGACCGCCCGCGCCGACACAAAGGCCGTGCCCGGCATGACGATATGAGAAAAGAGAGTGGGGGTCTCACGGCGGATAATGACTTCAACCGAATCGGTGATACCCTGACGGATACCCGATTGAGGTGGAATATTAATAACCAACGTGTCGATAGAGGCGTTGTAGCCATTCGTCAGCGCGTCAGTTTGCGCAGCCGGCGTAACCGAGGCAGTGGTTCCGCTGCGAATTCGTTCCAGCGCACCGCCCATGGCGGCGGAATCGGCGATTGTCTGCAATTGGCGTTTCTGGGCCTGCCAACCGGCGACATCGACGGAAAGACCGATCGTGCCGATAAACACCGGCGTAGCAAGGGCTGTGTAGATCAACACGGCGCCGCGTTTATCGCGCAACAGCGCGCAGGACCGCTTCTTGAGAGACGCTTTCAATTGGCTGAACACGATTCAATTCCTCCCGTGGGTGAATCAATGTTCCGCACTCTATTTATGCCGTTTTAATATCCTGTTAATGATCCCGCCCATTTGTTCCTTAAATCACCGATGATTATAGTATTTATATGTAAAATTGTAGTATTACTCCGGCGCCTATCCACTGTCGCGTGCGAGATCCCCCGCTGCGAAGCCGGCCAAGTTCTGACCAAACAATAAGGTAATGATTTTACCGCCACGCAGAGCCAATCCGCCGCCGATTAAAACGCTCCTTATATAGAGTGTTGTTTTGATCAAACTCACAACGCATTAAGTCGGAGGCCCGATACCTATATGAGTTTCCCGCCAGCATCACAGCAGCAGCCCTTTACGGTCGGATATATTCCGATTTTTAGAAAAATTTAACAGATAAATCGACGAGTTATCGTGTATATATTTGCGAATATATAATACATAGTATTTTCATTACTCTATTTAATTGAATATTTAAAAGCACTATATTGCTTTTCAGCTTCTTTTTCTTTAACCCATCATTAATCTCTTAAGCCCATTCTCCGCGTGTCGTTTTCGTGTCCAAAGGAGAGTAGCAATGCTTAAGTTAATTACGAAACTGCAAGCCAACACATCCGGCGCCACCGCCATCGAGTACGGCCTGATCGCCGCGCTTGTGTCGGTTGCTTCCATCGGCGCCTTGAGCCTGATGGGTGGTTCGCTCGATACCATGTTCACCGCCGTGTCGGGTCAGCTTGACACCGCCGTGTCGGCCATGCCGAGCACCTAAACATCAAAGAAGACCTCTAGGTTGGCGGGCGGTGCCAGGAAGGTACCGCCCGCCAACCTACCTTCTTTAAATTCAGTAACCGGTGCCCCGTCATGATGACCCCGAACAAGGTTCTGAAAATTTTTGCAGATACGATCTGCGGCCAGTCGCATAAACTGGTAACCGAGCGCCGCGCCCCCCTGAATAGGGAGTACGCCCGATGAGCGCCCGTCTCATTATTCTGCTGCTGGTGGCAGCTATCGCCGCAGGCGGCGCTGGTCTCGCAGCCAATAGCTGGTTGGCGACGCAACGCGCCGCTCTAGCCTCCCAACAGCGCACGGCGCCGGTCATCGAGTCCAATGAAGTACGTGTTCTCGTCGCCAAGCAAGCGCTGCCGTCAGGCACCCTGATTAAAGAAAATCAACTGCGCTGGCAGGCCTGGCCCAGCTCCGGCCTGTCCGACACCTACATGAAAGAGGGCGACGTCACGCCTGAAGATCTTGCCGGAACGGTGGTGCGCGTTGGTATCGCGGTGGGCGAACCCGTCAGCGAAACGCGCGTGGTACGCCCCGGCGAAAGCGGCTTCCTGGCCGCTGTACTCCGCCCCGGTTTCCGCGCCATGTCGGTGCCCGTCAACGCGACTACCGGTATTGCCGGTTTCGTTTTCCCCGGTGACCGTGTCGACCTGCTGCTAACGCACAAGCTGGTACCTCTGGAAAAAGAAGTAAACGGCGTAAAGCAACGCGATATCCGCGTCTCGGAAACCGTTCTCACCGACATCCGCGTTCTGGCGATCGATCAGTCGACGAACGATCAAGCCGAAGAGCCCGATCCGTCGAAAACGGTCACCATCGAAATCACGCCCAAACAGGTCGAAATCGTTTCGCTCATTATGGATTTGGGTCGTTTGTCGCTCAGCCTGCGCAGCCTGCAAGCCGATGAGGGCATGATCGTCGCAGACGGTGACCCGACCGCTGAAGAGAATATCAATCCCGTACTCGCGCGCCTGATCGGCGATGAAAAGCCGGAACGGGGCGAGGGCCTTACCCTTGATAGCGAAGTCAGCACTCTTTTGGAGTCGCCTACATCAAAAAGAAACGTTCGCAAAGTACAAGTGGTGCGAGGCGGCGAATCTGCCGTGCTTGAGTTCCAACGGTGATACCGATGAATGGATTTCTAAATCGCTTGGCCCCGACGCTGGGTCTCATCACGGGTGCGACGCTAGTGTTGCTTATCCTGATCGTGACGGCCGTTGCCAGCCCAGCGCTTGCGCAATCGAGCATCCGCGATCTGGGTACCAACGACAGTAGTCTCGAGATCGAGGTCAATAAGGGTGTTTTGGTCCGGTTGCCAAGACCGGCAAGTGCGGTCTTTGTGGCCAATCCCGGGTTCGCCGATATCGCCGTTAAGTCACCGACTTTGGTCTATGTAATGGGCAAACGGACTGGCGTTACAACGCTGTTCGCGGTCGATGACAGAGATGGCGTACTCGCCGACGTAACTCTGGCCGTCACCCATAATTTGACCGATATTCGCTCGTCGATCAGCGCCTTGTTACCCAATACGCAGGTCGAGGCGCGCTCAGTTCCCGGCGGCCTCCTACTTTCCGGCTTGGTCAATTCGGCACGGGAAGCCGAAGAAGCGCAACGGATCGGTACGCGTTTCCTGGCCGAAAATGAAGCTCTGATTAACCAGGTACTCGTCGTCGGGCCGAACCAGGTAAATCTGCGCGTTCGCATCGCCGAAGTCTCGCGCAACGTCCTCAAGCGCCTCGGTTTTAACTTCGATATTCTCGGCTCCATTGGCAACTTTGCCTTCGGTCTAGCGACCGGCCGGCCGTTCCTCACCGGCATTGGCACTGCTGCCGGCTTCGCCGATTCCAGCGGTGTTTTGTCTGGCAGCATTTCGTCGGGCAACTTCGACGCGAACGGAATCATCGACGCGCTGGAAGATGAGGGTCTTGTCACCTTGCTCGCCGAACCGAACTTGACCGCATTGTCTGGTGAGACCGCGAGCTTTCTGGCGGGCGGTGAATTCCCAGTCCCGATTGCCCAAGAGGACAACAAGATTACCGTCGAATTCAAACAGTTCGGCGTTTCCCTGGCGTTCACACCAACAATCGTCAGCGACTATCGCATCAGCCTTAAAGTTCTTCCCGAGGTCAGCGCCTTGTCGTCATCGGGTGCGGTTCAGTTG
>JABDJY010000203.1 GCA_013003285.1 Alphaproteobacteria bacterium
CATCCTCATCCGAGCCGCTCAAAGGAGTTCTTCAACACCCTCAGCCATAAGCGGACATCGATGGCGGACGAGAGCCATGTTGCGCCCTCGCTAACAGCGAGAGATCATAGTTCTCCAACGGAACCTCGAATAAGGCTACGGAAATTGAGCGACCACCCACCAAGAGCAAACTTACGCCAGCGCCTTTTCGCCAACCTCATGGCCGGACAAGATCAGCTTAACTACGAACTTCATCACGAAAAGAAAGCACAATTGTTCGAGGGAATTTCCGGCACGGTCGTGGAAATTGGCCCCGGCACAGGAGTAAACCTTCAATTTCTTGGCGAGGGAGTTGAGTGGATTGGGATTGAACCTAATGAGGCAATGCACCAACATTTGCGCAATGAAGCCAGGGCACTTGGTCGTGAGATAAAGCTGTACACGGGATTTGCAGAGGACACGGGCATCGCCGACAACAGCATTGATTTCGTTATAAGCACGCTTGTTTTGTGTTCGGTTTCAGATTTAGCGGGGACATTGTACGAAATAACGCGGGTTCTAAAACCTGGCGGTCGGTTCATATTTTTGGAACATGTCGCCGATAAGAAGGGTACTTTCCGCAGACTTGTTCAAAAAACTGTCCCGTTCACACCATGGCGGTTTTTTGCCGATGGTTGTGAACCCGGTCGGGAAATCGGCGAAACTATCGAGGAAGCGGGTTTTGCGAACGTTGAATACAAGAAAATCATGCAGGAAGGGCCGGGTATAATTCTTGCGATCAACAGGCCACACATTTTTGGTGTGGCAACGAAGGGCTAATAGTTGGATTAGGAGGGAGTATGGCATTCACTGCCGCTTGGAACCCATCTGCCGAAACCCATAATCTTTGAATGTCCGCATTTCGCTGCATACCAGTCGTGATCAGCAGTACTAGCTGACGGCTGCAAATAGCCATAACCAGGCATGCGATTAATTTTATGGGTTTTGTCTGCTAAGGTTTTTTCAGCGTATCCTAACTGCATTTGATAAGGAGTAATCTAATGGCCCGTACAGATCCTCCCCCAGGCCCAAGTGTCAGTGTCGCCGAAATGCGGCGACGCGTTGCCCGCTTTGGTGAGTTAAAAGGTAGCGATCTTTGCTTCATGGACCAGCGCATTCCCGGTCACGAGCGTGAGATGATCAATCTACTTGGGTTGGGCGTTACCGAAAATGAATCTGATCCGGATTTGGCGCCTAAACTCGGCCCGGCACACGGGTTTGCAAGCGGCTTCGCTAAATGTAATCCCGGTTGCGGCGCTGCACTTCACTGGCATGAGACCGAAGAAATATTCATGCCGCTCGACGGCGAATGGTCGATCTACTGGCGCGATGGAGAGAAAGAGCAAGAGGTCATCCTCGGGCCGTTCGACACCGTTTCGGTGCCAATCGGCATTTATCGCGGCTTTAAGAATGTTTCAGATAAACCCGCGACGCTACATTTCACCGTGGGTGGTCCCGATACCGGCAAGGTGCATTGGCATCCATCAGTAATCGAGGCGGCGCGCCAGACAGGTCTCGATGTCGATGACAATGGTCTGCTGATTGAGGTACCTGAAGTCGAGCGTACCGCCTTTCGTTGAGAACCACATACCTATCGAGTTTGGCTTATTCTGGATTTCATCTATGAAGGCACGATTGTCTTCTTTGGGTCAATTCCTGCCGTAATCACCCACGCCGACTTACGGCAGGAATGCCCCCGATTCCGGTCGTGAAATCACCCGATGTCCGGAGTTGGGCGCAATCCGGTCGTGATTGGTGGGTGCTGCTGACGTCCGGGAATAGCCGAGGGTGTTGAAGAACTCCTTTGAGCGGCTCGGATGAGGATGATTCTCTGTCGGCGATATTAGCGTCGATGGAGATTGGCGATGATGGGTGCGGCGGTAGGCCGACAAGATCGGCTTTTC
>JABDJY010000005.1 GCA_013003285.1 Alphaproteobacteria bacterium
CCGCTATAGAGCCCGCGCAGATATTTTCGGCCGCCGTTGATTTTGGGGGCCTGGGCGATGAGCGCGTCGAGCACCGCTTTGTTTGCGCCGCCGCCGATGGGCTCGCCCCGCGCCAATGCCAGCGCCGCCGCCGCGGCGTCTTCCAGGGTGGCGGCCGGGTGGATGTTGGCGGTGGCGAAATGGGGGGCGAACTGGTCAGGGTCGGCGCCGAGCAGGCAGGCGACAATCGGCTTGCCGGTGGCGTTTGCCAGTTCCATCACCGCGGCGGCAACGTCGGGCGCGGGCGGTTTTGAGATCAGCACGATTACCGATGTGTCGGGATCGTTGGCGAGTGCGTTGAGGCCGCGGCGCATGGTGATGCCGCCAACCCTGGCGTCGAGGTCGCGTCCCCCGGTGCCGATGGCTTGCGATATCCCGCCGCCGGCGCCGTCGACCAGACAGCTCACCTGTTGCAAACCGGTTCCCGACGCGGCGACGATGCCGATATTGCCGCGCCGCACGATATTCGCGAACCCCAGCGGCACGCCATCGATTATGGCGGTGCCGCAATCGGGACCCAGCACCATGAGGCCGGCCTGTTCGGCGAATGTTTTCAGCGCGATTTCGTCTTCGATCGCCACATTGTCGCTGAATATCATGGCGTTGAGGCCGAGCCGCAGTGCCTTCGACGCTTCGGCGGCGGCAAAGGGGCCGGGCGTCGCAATGAGGGCTAGATTGGCCCCCACCAGTGTATCGAGCGCCATTTCCTGGCTGCGCGGCGGCTCGATCGCCTGCTCGCGGGCGCGGGCCAGCGATTCCGGTTCCCTGTGTAGCTCTTCTTCCGCGCCGTCCAACGCTGCCTCTAGCGCCGCCACGTCGTCGGCCTCGATGGCGACGAGAACCTCATTGGGGCCGGGGTCGATGTCGGTGGTGAGCAGGCCAGCTTCGCGCAGCAGGTCGAGATTGGCCGGTGTCGCCATGATGCAAGAGGCCTGCACGACCCCCGGCAATGCCGAAATACGCGACGAGATTTTCATCAGCGAGACCGAGTCTCGATAGAGATCGGCAATGATGCGAGTACCTGTCTTCATTGCTTCGGTCCGGGCGTCAGTCCAGCGGTGATGGTGGCGGTAAACTCCGGGCGCCACGCCGCCAGACCGCATAAGAGGCCGAATGTCCCGTCGGCGCCCGAACTGTGCCCCACATGCAGGGCGGTAATCGTCGCCGTTTCGATGTCGGACGCGCGCCCGCCCTGGGACACCAGAAAAGCGAGTTTGCGCAGCGGCCGCGCCGCGCGACCGGCGGCGGCGTGGATGAGATAGGCGCCGGCGATATCGCCGCTATTGTGGGACGGGCTGGATAGCGCCTGGCCGAGCCGGTCGAGAAAAGCGAACTGGGTTTTGGTTTGGGCGACGTGCCGCGCGCCAACCAGAAACCCGGCGAGAAAGTCGTCGCCCGACGGGGTGAGGCCGGGGCCCGCGCCGGCAAGTTGCCGAGCCGCATTCATTGCCGCCGCGATATGGTTCGACCGCGCCGCGTCGAGCAGGTGTGGCACGGCCTGTTGCGCCCGGGCGGCGAGGGCGGCGTCGAACGCGCCGGCGGGTCGTCGGCCGTGTAGCGCGATCACCAAACCGGCGCTCCCGGCGGCGCGGATCAGCGTATCCCAGGCGAGGTGCCAGGACGCGTTAAATTCCGTCGTGGTGCCGCTGGATAAGGGTCGGGCGGTGTCCGCGGCGTTGCGCCGGGCCTGGCGTAGATCGATGGAGATGCCGGTTCCCGCGATCCGCAGAATGCCGCCGCGAAACGAGATCGCCGCATTGGGAACGACATGTTCGGAAAAGTCGAAATCGGCCGGCGGGGCGAAGCTGATCGCGCCCGGTGGCTGCCGGTCGTCATCGCCGGCATAGAGGGTCAGTAAATCGCCGTCGGCGAGCCGCAGATTGACCACCCGGCGGAACACGCTATGTACCCGCCCGTCGGTGGTTGGTGCCGATAGAGGTGGCATTTCGGATGCAACGAACCGCATCGGAATTTCCTTCATTACGTCGTCTTCAATTAATCCGGGCCGAGAATAAACCTATTCTCGGCCCGGACCAGATATTAAACCCGCTCGTTTTACTCGGCAGGCTCCACCTCGGCTTCTGCGGCGGACAATTCCAATTTGTTGAAGCCAAAGAAGAGTACCGTGACGAGCAGGTAGCTGAGGGCCACCATCGGCGATACCATAATCCCGACTTCGGAGCCGTGGATGAAGCCGAAGAAGGTCAGAACGGCGGCAATCAGCGCCACCACTCCCGCCGAATTGGGTTTGCGGTCGATCAGGAACACCACCATGGCACCCCACAGCAAACCGGTCACGACGGCGCCGCCGGCCAACACTTCCAGTCCCTGATAGAGCACGCCGTTCTGTGCCATCTTGTCGAAGCCAACCGCCGCGGCATTCGTACCGGCCGCCCCCAACGCCCCGTCGATCTGCACTTTTGCCCACGCCGCCAAATTTGGCACCAGGGCGAAGATGATCGCCGGCGCGTGACTGCGCGGGGTGGCCTGGAAGGCCTGGGCGCCGATCAACGCGCCGATATAGAGCAGGATCGGGATGATCGCCACGACCGGAATGACGGTCAGCAGCAACGGCACCACCGCCAACCAAGTCAGCACCAACACCATGACGCCGGTGGCGATCGAATAGCCGACCCGGCCGCCGATGCTCTTCCATCCGGGATGACCGATATAGACGGCATTGGCGAAGGGGCTGCCCAATAGGGTGCCGATCAGGCTGATGATGCCTTCGGCGCCGACCGCCTCGCGGACCGAATATTCGTCGCCCGCCGCCGACGCGCTTTCCACATTGTCCATGGCTTCGATGAAGTCATAGATGCCGAAGGGTATCGCGGTGACAATTACCAGGCCGAGTAATCCACGTCCCTCCCATAAGGTGTCCAACTGGAACCAGGCGAAGTTAAAACCGATGCCGGAAATCGAATCGGAGACCGCGGCTGGGTTCACCCCGCCGAACCCCCAACCGAAGGCGAAGGCAAGCCAGGCCAATAGGGTTCCCACCGCGATGGCGACCAAGCCGCCGGGCGCGTTACCCGGATAGCGCACGCCGCCGTACCAGGCGGCCAGGATGATCGCCAGAGAGACAAAGCCGATGATCGGCGTCTCGGCGATTTCGAAGGCTGGCCGCATGGAGATGAAGGTGATCGAGATGCCCGCAAGCGTGCCGAGTAGCGCGGCGCGTGGTGTTAATTTTCGGATCGTCGGCGCGATAAAGGCGCTCAGGAATAGGACAATGCCTTCCACAAAGACCCAAACCATGCCGGCTTGCCAGGCCGTCTGCCATTCGCCGGTGGTCGCCTTGATCGGCAGCATGATGGCGAACACCACGAAGAACATGTGGGGGACACTGGGACCCGAGGGTAGGGCGGTGACGTCGCTGCGGCCTTCCTTCTTTCCCAACCGCATGGCCATCAAGCCGTAATACACATTGCCCAAGAACAGCATCAGGCCGACGGCGGGAAGAATAACGCCGAACAGCACTTCGTCGGGAATGCCGATCACGAATTTCAGAAGGCCGGTCAAGACCAGCAGGTTCACCAACACATTGGTGCCGAGACCGAAGAAACCGTTCCAGTCTCCTGTCTCCCACCATGAAACCTGTTGTGTGGCCATATCGATATCCCCCATTTGCCGTCGTTGAAAAAAAGG
>JABDJY010000284.1 GCA_013003285.1 Alphaproteobacteria bacterium
GCGACAAGGGTGGCGAGGCGGCGCGCGTCTGTCTGAGCATGATCGAATTGAAGCGAACATTCGGATTGTTCCCGCGGTGAGCCAGTCAGAGCAAGATGCATCATCTCCGGATGCGCCGATTTCGAACGTCGCACGCAGCGTCGCCCGCCTAAATGCGGTCCAGGCGCTTTACCAACTCGCCATGTCGGACGGGACCGTAGAGGCAATCGTCGGACAATTTGCCACCACCACCAGCGGTTCGCAGACCGAAGAGGGCGACGAGCCCATGGCCGATGGAGACGCCGCGTTGTTCGCCGAATTGGTTCGCGGCACACATGGCAAGCTGGCCGACGTGGATAGAATGGTATCATCTTGCCTCGATGAAGCCTGGCCGGTTGAGCGTATGGAAGTATTGCTGCGGGCGATCCTGCGTTGCGGCGCCTTTGAAATGTTTTCCCGAACCAGCGTGCCGGCGCGTGTCGTCATCAGCGAATATGTTCGCGTGACCGACGCCTTTTTTGAGGGCAAGGAACCGGCGCTGGTGAATGCTGTTTTGGATAAGTTGGCGCGGGTATTGCGGCCGGAAGAATTAGCCACCGACGATAGCCGCAAATAGGCAGCGGAAATGCCATCGGATTTCGATGAATTCGAGATTATCGAACGCTACTTCGCCCCGCTGGCACGCGGCGAACCGGGTGCGTTTGGTCTGACCGATGACGCTGCCGAGCTGACGATTGCGCCTGGCAAGCGTGCCGTCATAACCATGGACGCCATCGTCGCCGGGGTTCACTTTCCCCTGTCGGAAGATCCCAAGACCATCGCCGGCAGATTGGTGCGGGTCAATCTGTCCGACCTCGCCGCAAAGGGCGCGCGGCCGCGCGGCTATACGCTGGCCTTGGCGTTGCCCGATACCACAACGCCGGACTGGGTCGCCGCCTTCGCTCAAGGACTGGCCGACGAACAGGAAGAATTTGGCATAACGCTGCTTGGCGGCGATACCACGCGGAGCCGTGGAGAATTGATGTTATCTCTGACTATGATTGGGGAAGTATCTGATAATACAATGATTTTGCGATCTGGCGCCTCTGTCGGCGACGATATTTATGTTTCCGGCACCATCGGCGACGCCATGTTGGGGCTAGCCTTGATGGAAAACAGGATTGAGGCCCCCGATGACCCCATGCGTACAGAACTTGTCGACCGCTTTCGCCGGCCCAACCCCAGGGTGACCGTGGGCCTCGGGCTTGTCGGGTTGGCCAGCGCCGCGGCCGATGTGTCGGACGGATTGGTGGCCGATCTTAACCATATTTGCCGCGCATCGACGGTTTCCGCCGAAATTGAGCTCGAATCCGTGCCCCTATCTCTGGCCGCACGGGGTTTGGTAACCGACAATCAACCATTGCACCTTAACCTGCTATCCGGCGGTGATGACTATGAGCTGGTCTTTACCGCACCTGGCAATGTTTCCGAGCAATTGCAGGCGCTCGCCGCACAATGCGGTGTGGGTTTGACGCGGATCGGGCGTGTTATCGCCCAAGACGCCCAACCAGACGCCGTCATCGTTCGGGACTCGAATGGAAAGCAGTTAGAGGCAGGCGATGGCGGATATAAACATTTCCGTAGACGGCGTAAGCGATGAGGCGGACGGCGAAGATGTTGCGCCGAAGAAAAAGGGCCGCGGCAAGCTAATTCTGTTCGGTCTGATCGGCCTCCTCGTCCTCGGCGGGGCCGGCGGCGGTGCGTTTGTCTTTCTCACCGGCAATGACACCGAGGTTGCAGCAGAGGACGAACCGCCGGTCATCGAGAAGCCGCCCGAGCTTACCTACATCGATCTTGAACCGATCTTCATCCAAGTCGAAACCGGTAAAGGCGTTCTGCAAAACGTTGTTGTGGAATTGGCCCTTGAGGTTGAGTTGGGGAACTCCGACGCGACCCGGGTCAAGGCTGAGATGCCGCGGCTATACGAAGCCTATCTGCGAACGCTGACCGATCGGCCATTGCCGGGGGCGGATAGCAGCGACGTCGAGGTGACCCACATCAAGAACCGCATTCGCGCTGAGAATTTGCGGTTGTTGGGACCGGGGGTCGTTTACGACGTGGTTCTGAAAAATATGTGGGTTACGGAAGGATAGGGTAGGGGATCATGAGGAAACTATTCACATTAGCCGTTGTTCTCCTATTGATTGGCGCGTCGCCGTCAGTGGCTGCGGAAAAAACCGAGCCGGCCGCGAGTGGCGAAAATGTCTATCTTAAGCTGCCGCCGATAACGGCCACAATATTTAGAGAGCAACTACCGGCCGGAACCTTCACTGTCGCCGTAACGCTTCAAATCGACAGCGAGGGTTCGCGTACTGAAATTCTTGAAGACCGTCGGCGCCTGCGTGACACGATGTTTCGCGAACTGCATGCCATGTTCGAACGCGAGGAATATACCGGCCGCAAGGTGAACGTTACGGCCGTCAAACGGCGCATGCTGTTAGTTGCCCAGAAGCAACTCGGCAAGGACGTGGTTCTTGATCTATTCGTCAATGCCCTCTCGCGCCGGGGCGCTTAAAGCAACCCAGCTATTCACATTAGCGACTTGTAATTTGGGCCGCATTGCCGGATGGTCCGGCCCATGATTATCAATCGTAGTATCCGCAACGTCTCGCTTCTTTCGATCTGTCAGGCGCTGGCGCAAACCCAGATGGTGTTGATCTTTTCGGTTTCCGCTATCGTAGGAGCGTCATTCGCGCCGACAATCGACGTATTCGGGGTGCCGTTCGGCCTGGCTACTTTGCCGATCACCCTGCAATTCGTCTTCATGATGTTCTCGACGCTGCCGGCGGCGCTGCTCATGAAGCGGATCGGCCGGGCATCCGGTTTCATCATATTTATTATCATCGGGTCGGCTGGTGCCGCGTTGGCGTTATATGCGCTGTTCGAACAGAGTTTTGTGCTGTTCTGTGTCGGATCGGCGCTCTTCGGGACGTCGGCCGGGTCCAATCAACAATTCCGCTTCGCCGCGGTCGACAATGCCGACGACGCCTTTAAGGCGAAAGCGGTTAGCTTTGTGTTGGCCGGTGGCGTGTTCGCTGGAATTGCCGGACCGTCGTTATCGACCTGGTCGTTCGATATGCTGGCGCCGGTTATCTATGCTGGCGTGTTCGCAGTGATCATCGCAATGCAAATGATCATGATCGTTCTGTTGCTCCTCACCGATATTCCGCCGCCCACCGAGGAAGAACGAACCGATCATGTTCGTCCATTTCGCCAAATCGCCGCCCAGCCGACATTCATCGTCGCGCTGTTGAGCGCCATGGTGGGCTATGGCGTGATGAATTTCGTCATGCTGTCGACTCCGCTATTTATGAGTTTCCACCCGACCCATCCCTTTGGCCTGCCGGATATCAACAATGTCATCATGTGGCACGTGGTGGGCATGTTCGCCCCGAGCTTCTTCACCGGCTGGCTGATCAAGCGCTATGGTGACATCAACATCATCACTGCCGGCGCGTTGATTTCGGGCCTGAGCATTGCGGTGAATCTCAGCGGCGATTCGATCATGCATCTTAGAATCGCCATGGCCGTGGTTGGGCTGGGCTGGAACTTCATGTTCACCGGCGGCACCACATTGCTGTTGCAGACCTATACGCCGGCTGAGAAGGCCAAGGTTCAGGGTACCAACGATTTCTTTGTCTTTGGGACGGTCGCGGTT
>JABDJY010000299.1 GCA_013003285.1 Alphaproteobacteria bacterium
GTTGTTAACCGCTAGGGCGGTGGAAGGAGACCCAACAAGGCCGCCTTCCACCGATATCCAGTGTCTTAGTTGGTGAGCCCTTCGCCCTTGCTCATAAAGCCCATATGGAGCTCCGACTGGCCCAGGCCGCCTTCGCCCTTAACCCAGGTCACCTTGCCATCCTTATTGGCGTCGGTGCCCGAGATTAACTGGTCTGCCAAACCATTGATCTGGCTGACCATGACAGTCGCATTGGCAGCGTTATCCGATGCTTGAACCCGTTGGCCCAGCGCCACGATTAACCGGGCCCAATCGACCGTATTCTGAGCGCTGGTGCCCACATGTTCGGCATGGGCCTTCACATTGCCGCTCGCGCCGTCGCTGCCGGCCGCCAGGTTAATGTGCTGGTTGACCCCGGCCGCTGCCTTCATGACGCCGTAGCCAAGGCCCGGGCCTTCGGCTTCGACGCTGGGATCGACGGCGTTAATCACATGGCCGGTATGGGTCTTCAGCCAAGCCAGATTGGCAGGTTGTTGCAAAACCAACGTCGCGTGTTGTTTGGCGATTTTGGCCTCGGCCATGGCGGTCGGCAGCAGGCCCATCTTGTCCGGCGTGTCCTTCCAGCTGGTGGTGACATGGCCCATATGGGCGTGCGCCATATTCGCCGGCGCCTTGGCCTTTTCAGCCGCCATCTGCCCGCTGCACGCGGACAGCAATAATACCGCCGCGACCGTCGCGGTTCCAAATTTACGCATAACTTCCTCCCAAAATTTGCGGCGTCGCGGACAAGATCGCCCAACACCCTTGTTCCAAGAACAGGTGGCGGGAGGATTTATTCCCTTTGAGAACGGACCGGTTTGGGATCTTAAGGCTTACGATAGGTGATGGTGGCTTCCGGCGTCTCGATCTGCCGGATGAAAATCTCCCGGTCGCCTTCGTACAGCCGCAGGCTTAAACTGCCGCGGCCGCCGGTGTTGGTGACTTCACACGCTTCGATCGACTGGCCGCGCATAATCCGGGTTTGGTTGCCGATATCCTGGTCGTCCAGGGTAATGCGTTTGACCGTATTATTGCTCAAGGCGATATCGCACCAGCCCTCGAACTCCGCTGGTGGGTGAGCACCGCCAATGGCGATCATCTGTAGTTGCTTGTCCGGTGGCGCGTTCGGGTTCACCAGCCGGCGCACGGTCAGGGGAGAAAACAGGCGATCCTCATTCCCCGGCGAGGGGAGGGCCGGTCGGCCGTAAAGCACCTTTGTATCGTTGCCCGGGTCAGCCGCCGGATCGGTGAACACCACTTGCCCCATAGGCTCGAGGTTGGGCCGATATTCGAACCCGTCGACGATTTGAATGAGATCAGTGTCCGGCGATAAGTCCACGAAGGAAATATCATGGCCCTGTTTTTTGGCCACGATGCCGATCACGCGTTCGACCAAGCTCTGCGACCAATCGTCGAGAGCCTCCCGGTAGAACAATGCGCCGATGGCCGCCGATCTCTCCGTCGCATCGTTAATCGCCAACGCCGCCTCGATACGCGCCTTGAATTCGTCCGTCGCCGCATCGGCGCGTGCCAGTGGGGCGGCGGCGGCAAAAACGAATGCGATCAAAATCAATAAGGTGGCGCGCATGGATATTCTCGCGGTTCGGTGCTGCAATGCTCGCATCGGCGGACGGCTATTGAAACGCCTGTTGGTTAGGGAAAAGCAAATAGGGCGGTCACATATGCGTTAGCGGGCGCTGTCTCAGACGGGGGCGGCGCTCTGTGGCCGCATGTGCTAAGGGTAAGGCTATGAAAATTTCTGCCATCCAGATGAATTCGGGTTCCGAAAAGGCGTCGAACTTGGCGCAGGCCGCCGATCTGGTGTCCCGCTCGGTCGCGGCCGATGGACCGGATATGGTGGTGTTGCCGGAAGTGTTTGCCCATATCGGCGGCAGCGTCGCCGACCGGCAGGCCGCGGCGGAGGCGTTGCCGGAACCCGGCGATGATGGCGGTGCCGTCTATGAAATGCTACGGGGCCTGGCGCGCGACAATCGCATTTTCGTGCATGGCGGCAGTTTCATCGAGCGCGCCGGCGATAAGTTCTTCAACACCAGCATCGCCTTTGACCGCGGCGGTAACGAGCTGGTGCGCTATCGCAAGGTGCATCTGTTCGACGTGACCACCCCCGACGGCAAGTCCTATCGCGAGTCCGATACCTTCGGCGCCGGCGATGCGGTGGCGACCTATCGGGCCGACGATCTCACCATCGGCTGCTCGATTTGCTACGATTTGCGCTTCGCTGAATTCTACCGATTGCTGGCCGAAGCGGGTGCCGACGTGATCATGGTGCCGGCGGCGTTCACGCTACAGACCGGCAAGGACCATTGGGAGGTCCTGCTGCGCGCCCGCGCCATCGAGACCCAGACCTATATGGTCGCCGCCGCGCAGACCGGCACCTATAGGGATGGCAACGACCAGCGCGCCACCTGGGGCCACTCGATGGTGGTCGATCCGTGGGGGCATATAATTGCGCAGGCCTCCGAGGATACCGGCTTTGCCACCGGCGCGATCGACCGGGACTATATCGCCACGGTACGCGGCCGCATCCCGGTGCGTGACCACCGGGTCTTTTGAGCCGCAGCCGGTTCCGCCTATAGTGGGCGCGAATTCGACCGGGAGGCGACGATGTCGGTGAAGCCAGAAATAGCGCGCGATCATGAGTTATTGACCCAGTGGCGGCGCGACCTTCACGCCCATCCGGAAATCGCCTTCGAAGAGCACCGCACCGCCGGCATGGTCGCCGAACATCTAGAAAGCTTCGGCATCGAAGTGCATCGCGGCCTGGCCAAGACCGGTGTTGTCGGGCAGCTCAAGGTCGGCACCGGCAACCGGGCGATCGCCCTGCGCGCCGATATGGATGCGCTCCCCTTGGAAGAGCACAATGAATTCGACCATCGCTCGCAAACCGACGGCATGATGCATGCCTGCGGCCATGACGGTCACACCACCATGCTGCTCGGCGCGGCGAAATATCTCGCCGAAAGCAAAGATTTCGACGGTACGGTCTATTTCATCTTCCAGCCCGCCGAAGAGGGCGAGGGCGGTGGCAAGGTGATGATTGAGGAAGGCCTGTTCGAGCAGTTCCCCGCCGAGACCGTATTCGGCCTGCACAATTGGCCGGGAATGCCGGCGGGTCAGTTTGGCATCGCCGCCGGTCCCATGATGGCGGCGTTCGATATCTTCGATTTGAAAATCACCGGCAATGGCAGCCACGCGGCAATGCCCCATCAGGGCGTCGATTCCATCGTCACCGCGTCGCAGGTGGTGACGGCGCTGCAGACCATCACCAGCCGCAATACCAACCCGCTCGATGCCTTGGTGGTGTCGGTTACCCAAATTCACGCCGGCGACGCCTATAACATCATCCCGGATTCGGTTCAGTTGCGGGGAACTGTGCGCAGTTTCAAAGACTCCGTGGGCGAATATGCCGAGCAGGCGATCGGGCGTATCACCACCGGCATTTGCCAGGCCGCCGGCGCGACCATGGAGCTCGACTATCAACGGCGGTACCCGTCGACCATCAACCACGCCGATGAAACCGAGTTGGCGGCGCTGGCAGCCGCGGCCGTGGTCGGCGATGACAATATCGACCGCCACCCGGTGCCAAGTATGGGGTCGGAGGATTTCGCCTATATGCTGCGCGAACGACCGGGTTGCTATGTCTGGCTGGGCAACGGCATGGCCGAGGGCGGCTGCATGCTGCACAATCCGGGCTATGACTTTAACGACGAGATTTTGCCGGTCGGCGCCAGCTACTGGGCGACTTTGGTCGAGCAAAACCTACCCCGGGAACGCTAAACGGGGTTAACCGGTGTTAACCATATAGCAACGCTTCGGCGTCACCTTATGGCAGTAACTTTGAGCTGCCATGTCGATCTTGATTCAGATAATTATCGCCGCTGCCTATAGCGTTCTCGCGCTTGCCGCCGCTTTTGTACTGCCCGAAAGAGTGCCGCAGGTGACGCCGCTCTATGGCGCGGTTGCTGGTGCTGTGGTGATGATCGGCGGCCTAGTGCTGCAATTTGGCCTAGCGTTGCGGCGCCAGAGCCGGCGGGCGGCCTTCCAGTTGGAAGATATTCGCAAACAGACGCGGCTTCTGGCTGAGGATCTGTTGGAGACCCAAACCCAATCCCTGCATTGGCGCCAAGCCGCGGAGCAAATGGGAAAGGCCGGCGAGCAACGCGTTTCTCAGGTCATTTCCGAGGTCAAGGTGCTGCAGGGTCTGATCGAGACCTTCGCCGAACAGCAAACGCGCTACGCCGCGGCGGCTGCCGGGGGCAGTGTCGCCCAACTGGTGGCGCTGGAAGGCGGCAAATCAGAAAAACGCCCGGACATGCCGCCGGTTCAGGAAATAGCCCGCGAGGACGAGACGCTGGTGGTATTGCGCGAGGCGCTACGTTCCGACCGGGTCGATGTCTATTTGCAGCCGATCGTCAGCCTGCCGCAGCGCAAGACCCGCTATTACGAATGCTACACCCGGATCCGCACCGAGGATGGCTCGGTGATCGGTCCCGGCAGTTATATCGGCGTGGCCGAGCGCGAAGGTATGGTCGGCGCCATCGACAATCTGTTGCTCTTCCGCTGTGTGCAGTTGATCCGCCGCACGCGTAACCGCGACTATGATGTCTCCTTTTTCTGCAATATCTCCGGCGAAAGCCTGGGCGATACGCGGTTCATTAGCGACTTCGTCGACTTCGTTGCCGATAATCCGGAATTGGCGCCCAACATCCTGTTCGAGATCGGCCAGTCGGATTTGGACAATGCACCGCCGGAATCGATCGATAATTTGGCGCGGTTGGCGCAACTCGGGTTCCGCTTCTCGCTCGATCAGGTAACCCACCTGAACCTCAACTTCTCCGGCTTGGCGGCGCGTAGCTTCCGCTTCGTTAAGGTCGATGCACGCTATCTGTTGGATTCAGATATCGAGGTGCAAAGCGACATTGTGGTGACCGATATCAAGAAGCAGCTCGACCGCTATGGCCTCAATATGATTGTCGAAAAAATCGAGCAAGAGAGCGACCTGGTCGAATTGCTCGACCTCGAAGTCGATTACGGTCAAGGCTATTTGTTCGGCGAACCGCGGTTGAGCCGGGTCGACTGACGGCTAAATTTTACGGGCATTCCACCGCCCGCCTTTAAATCATCGCGTCCCCGTGGCATGAAAGCGCCTGTTCCGGCTGTCTTTCACGAAACCTGTCCGCATGAAAACTGAACTCATTTCCGGCATGGCGCCGCTGGCGGCGCAATATGATGCCTTTGTCCTCGATCTGTGGGGCACGCTGCACAACGGCGTCGAGCCATTGCCTGGTGCGCTCGATTGTTGCGCGCAGCTGAAGTCGGCGGGGAAATCCATCACCCTGTTATCGAACGCCCCTTTTCGCATCGATGTGGTGGTCAGCGTCATCGACAGAATCGGTGTACCGCGCCACCTCTACGATCATGTGATGTCGTCGGGCGAGATCGCCTGGCGCGCTGTGGCGGACCGGATCGATCCTTGGCATGCCACGCTCGGCCGGCGGGTTTTCTTTATCGGGTCCGAGCGGCACCACACCATGCTGGACAATCCGAACATGGAAGAGGTCGATAATATCGCCGATGCCGATCTTGTTCTGTGCACCGGTCCGCGCAAGCCCACCGACACGGTCGACGATTATCTGCCCGAATTAACCGCGGCGGCCGCCCGCAAACTGCCGATGGTCTGCGCCAACCCCGACCGTGAGGTGATCCGCGGCGAGGTGCGTGAAATCTGCGCCGGCGCTATCGCCGAGCATTACGAGACCCAATTCGCCGGTGATGTGGCCTGGCACGGCAAACCCCATGCACCGGTATTCGACGAAGTGCTGCGTATCCTCGGGCAACCGCCGCGCGAGCGGGTTTTGATGGTCGGCGACGGTATTCATACCGATATCGCCGGCGCTGCGGCGGCGTCGATCGACGCCTACTTAGTCTGCGGTGGTCTTCACGCTCAAACCCTCGGCATTACCCCCGGCGACGATCCCGACGTTGCCGCACTCGAGCGGTTTCTGATCGAACACGGACAGTCACCGCGCTACGCCGCCGCCCGGTTGCGCTGGGCGTGAGCGGCAGCGTTCCGGCTATGCCGGAGCCTGCATATTGCCATTGTCATCGCCAAGTTCTGTCATGATGAAGCCGGCGAGCCGGTGCGGTGTGACCAGATCAGGTCGCGGGAACATCTTCTTCCACGCGTTTATCTTCTTTGTCATGCCGCACAAGATGCCGCCGAGCCGGACCTGATTGGCTTTAGCGACGTCCTCGATTTCGCGAAACCGCTTGGCGGAAACCTCGTCCCAGAATTCTCGTTCCAGTTTCTCGAATAGTTTCAGATGTTCTTGGACAAACCGCTTTGACGATGCCACATCGAATTCGACACGATCGCATTTCTGCAGAAATGCCGTTTCGCGCTGAAAGGTGTTGTTGGTTCTGACCAGCCGAGACATGAGGGCGAAGAGGTTGTCGAATTCTCGTTCCAATTCCCCGTAGCAACTTTCGTAATACGCCACCGATAGGTGGAGGTCGGCAAAATCCTCGAGTAGATTTGGCAAATCCTCGAGTCTGATTTCAAGTCGCTCGGCGAGCTTCCCTAAATTCGTGTGCGCGTTCTCCGGGTCGATGGGATTGATCAGCTTGGACAGGTGGCGGCCCTTGTCCGCACTCTCGTCGTCATCATCGATGACGAGTTCCAATCTATCATCGTCGCCCGTGGGTGTCGGCGCAAAAGTCTCTTTCAGCAGGCTCTGCGTAAAGTTACGCATGAAGTCCGTGCTCGCGGCTTGCTTCGTGCTGGACAGCCGCAGGGCATTGCCCTTGTCCAAGGGGATACCCTGTTCGCGCAGCGTAATACGCAAGCTGTAGACGTCATAACTGCGCAGTTTTCCGAGCTCGGTCAGCAGGGTGAGATCGGGATGGTCGGCGTCTCTAAGTTCGTCGAAGCGCGACCCGATATCGCTGATCTCGATCTGACCACTGCCGGTTTGCTCACCGGAGAATAGCTCGATGACCGAGCGGAGCTGGGTGTTTTTAATCAGCTTTACGCTCGCCAGAGCCTTCGTCTGAAACGGCAATACCGCCAGCGGCAGGGTGTGGAGCGACTCCATGCCTTCATTGGAATACTGCATGACCATCATCCGCGTATTTGTTCAAGCCGCGACAGATCCAGGTTTGCCGGGTGGCCCGAATGCGAGCGGACCTTGGATAGTGAAGTTTCGTTAACTTGGCATTAGGACATGCCATCCAAAGCATCCGATTTTATATGTATCCTAGGTATCGCGGTGCCGCGGCGTCGGCGCCCACCGTTGCGGCCGGCCGAATTTTGCGGGCTATCTGGGAAATCTTCGCTAAGATGCTCGTACCACAGGGTCTAAACTCGGGAGAATAACATGCTTTTTAAATGTACCCCCCACGCACCGGCGGCCGATCACGGCCACAGCCACACCATCAAAAGTAACCGCAAACATCTGACGGTGGACATCCATTGCCATGTCCACGTTCCCGAGTGCGACGCCATGATCGATGGCAAATGGACGGTCGAGCAAATGCCGATGATCCATTACGCCAGCGACCTGACGCGCAAGCTGAATGTGGAGCAGAACGATATTTTGATGCCGCGGCTGACCGATCCGGAATTGCGTATTTCTGAGATGGACGCTTGCGGCGTCGACGTGCAGGCCATATCGCCGTCACCTTTCCACTATTCCTATTGGGCGGAGCCGGAGTTGGGCCGCGATGTCGCCCGCGTCGCAAACGACCGCGTGGGTGAGATGGGCGCGAAATATCCCGACCGTTTCGCACCCATGTGTACGGTACCGTTGCAAAATCCCGAGATGGCCCTCGCCGAATTGGAGCGCTGCCACAACGAACACGGCATGCGCGCCGTTGAAATTGGCACCAACGTGGAAGGCCAGGAGCTAACCCGTGCCGGGCTGGAAAAGTTCTTCGCGCGGGTCGAAGAGCTCGACATGTTGATCTTCATGCACCCCATCGGCACCACCGAGGGCGATCGCATGAAGGATCACTATTTTACCAATTTGATCGGCCACCCGTTGGAATCGTCGCTGGCCATCGGCCATCTGGTGTTCGACGGCTATCTGGAGCGCTATCCGGGCCTGAAAATCTGTATCGCCCACGGTGGTGGCTATCTGCCGGGCTATTGGGGCCGCTTCGACCATCCCTACCCGACGCGCGAAGACGTGCGTGGCGATCTGCCCAACCTGCCGTCGCACTATCTGAAGAAACTGTATTTCGACACGGTCGTGTTCACCGAAATGCAGCTTCGCCACCTAATCGAGGCCTGGGGCGCCGACCACATTCTGATGGGGACAGACTATCCCTACGATATGGCGGAACCGGACCCGGTCGGCCATGTCGATTCCGTCGAAGGCCTGTCGGAAGCCGATAAGGCGCTGGTGTGGGGCGGCAACGCGGCGCGGCTCATGAACCTGGCGTTCGAGACCAAAGGCTAACGGGTAAATCTTGCGTTTACGCGGGCGGTATTAGCTGATCGTTATGCGCCATGGCGGTTGGCTACTGTTGTAGGTCGCCACTGATCTCGATGCGTTGGTGCGTCACAACGATTGTTGCTGGACCTTCGTTAGTGCCACTGATCGTGATGGTCATTGTTGCGGTATCGGCGTTGACGCCGTCGGTCACCATGAAGGTGTACATTTCCGTCAATGTCTCGTCCGCGCCCAGCGCCATGACAACGCTATTGGCCTCGTCGAGTGCGTAATCGTAAGTACCGTCGGCGTTTAGCGCCAGCTTGCCGTACTTATTGCCACCGGCGTGACCGGTCACCGTTAGCCCGTCGCTCTCCGCGGCCACCCGGCGCTCTGAATCCGCAACATCATCGGCGCTTTGCATCAATGGTTTCGTGGTCATGACGTGAGCGGCGCGGTCGTTTTCGCAGACCATCGGGCCTTTGATTGTGCCCATGATGGTGATGGTCAAGGTCGCCGTATCGAAGCCGCCGGCCCCGTCAGAGGTGACATAGGAAAAGACATCCGACAAGTTTTCGCCGACGCCCAATGCGAGAACCTGCGGATCTTTCTTATTCAAATCGTATTCGTAAACACCGTTCGAAAACATGAAGAAATTTCCATGCGCGCCGGCGACCCCGGCCATGCCAACCGGGTTTACGCCGTCGCCGGCGTTCTTGCCGACGAGAAAATCGGTTCCCGCCGTAATCATGACGATGACCATGTCATCTGCAGTTTCGAATTTGGGCTCGCAATCCGCACGATTTTTGTCCGCCGTGGGGAGCAGCGTTTCGTCGAGAATCTGGATCTTGTCACCTTGTTTGACAATGATCCCTTCGATCGCGCGACGGGTCGATACGATGCGGTGTGTGCCGTCAGCGTGGGTTATCCGCACGAGAGCCATAATACATTCCCTAAAGCCCCTGCAAATGCGGTGCTTCCTGTTAACTACCTGTTAATATTTACGAATTATTAATAATTTCGCGCAGAATCAAAGCCAATTCGCATAAAATTGTGCCTATTAACTTTGACTCGCGCCGAACGCCTTGCATCCCGCCATTCGGTAAATTCGAGCTGAACGGATATGGCTGTCCGATGGCGCCATCCGGACTGACCGAAGAGGCATTGACCGTCGTTGTGAAGCCGCCTATTGGCAATTAGGGGCGCCCGTCCTTATGGGTGAACTGCCAGTTACCGTCGGCTGTGATGGGGCGCGAAACAAGGGAAATTGCGCTAGGCTCCGCCGGCTTTGTCTTTCGGTAGGGGATTAACCGCGCGTGGCAATTCATAAACGCGAGTGGATTTGGCAGTTTGATGTATCACCCGACGCGGTGTGGCGGGTATTTGCGGACACCGCTAGGTTTAACGAAACCGCCGGTTTGCCAAAACAGGAAATAGTAGAAACGCCTCAGCCCGATGGGTCGGTGCTGCATGAGGGGCGCGCCCGCCAAGGGCCGATCAAGCTCGCGTGGCGCGAAGCACCGGTGAACTGGGTCGCCAACCAATGGTTCGAGCATTGCCGCTATTTCACCAAGGGCCCGATTAAATCGCTATGTGCGAGCTTTCGCGTCGTCCCCGAGGGTGCGGGTAGTACCGGTATCTACACCGCCGAAATGGAATCAGCTTCCTGGCTCGGCGAATTAGCGCTACGAACTGCGACCTTCCCCATGATCGGGAGAAAATTCACGCATATGGCCGCCATGGCCCGCCGCCATTTGAACGGGGAAAGCGAGACGCAGTTCGGTTACACGCCGCCGAAACCTGATGCACGGACCGTTGCCCGGGTTGCCCAAATCGTCGTTGCGATCGAGGCGACGCCCTATGGCCATGGTCACGCCGCACGCCTTGCCGAACGGGTACTGTATGGCCAGGAAGTCGATCTGGTGAAAATTCGCCCACTAGCCCTGGCCCAGGAATGGCAAATCGACCGTCAGGAAGCCATCGAGCTTTGCTTGGAAGCTACAAGAGCCGGGCTCCTCAATCTACGTTGGGACCTGTTGTGTCCGCGCTGCCGGGTCGCCAAGGCGGTGGTCGGCGGCCTCGATGCATTGCCGACCGGCGCCCATTGCGGCACCTGCAACATCGATTACGAGCGCGAATTTTCCCAAAATGTCGAACTGAGTTTCGAACCGGCGCCTGGCAACCGGACAATTGTCCAGGGTGAATATTGTCTGTTCGGGCCCATGAGCGAACCGCATATCGTCGTCCACATCACCGTACCCGCCGGCGCACGCCGCCATGTGGAGGCGCGGCTTGCGCCGGGTCCATACCGACTGCGCACCCTGGAAGCCGGACCCGAGACGGATATCGATTATGCCGGTGGCGCCTTTCCAGTAGTCGAACTAACAGATGGTGACATAGCGCCGGGACCCGACGCGCCCGACGGTACAATCGCGCTGGTCAATGACACGCCGCACGAGCGCACCTTCGTGATCGAAGAGCGAGCCTGGGTGGCGGATGCGCTGACGGCTGATCAGGTGACGTCGATCCAGGCTTTTCGCGATCTATTTTCCGATCAGGTGTTGCGCCCCGGCGATGAAATCGCGGTGCAGCGCATCGCGCTCATGTTCACCGATCTGCGCGGTTCGACGGCGCTCTACGAAGAGGTCGGCGACGCCGCGGCCTATCGCCTGGTGCGCGATCATTTCGGCCTGCTCACCGGAATCGTGCGCCGCCATCGAGGCGCGGTGGTGAAGACCATCGGCGATGCAGTGATGGCGTCGTTCCATCTGCCTGAGGACGCCTTGGCGGCGGCATTAGCGATCCAGCACGAGGTTGCCGCGTTCAACGAGGGTGAAGGCGAGGGTCATATCGTCATCAAGGTCGGCCTGCACACCGGGCCCTGCATCGCCGTCACTCTGAACGACCGGCTCGACTATTTCGGCACCATGGTCAATCTGGCCGCCCGTCTGCAGGGCGAGAGCGTCGGCGGCGATATCGTACTGTCGCCGGCCTTCGCCGAAGATGTCGGCGTGGCCGAGCGGCTGCGCGACGTGGCGACTTCCCGCGAGACGGCAAATCTCAAAGGCTTCGACGCGCCGGTGCCCTATTTTCGCATAGACGGCACAGATGCCGCGGTGCGCCGCGCCTAATTGGTCGCTCATGGACCCTGTCCGCTGGGCGCACTATACTTCGCGCGCAATTTGGTGGGACCGAAAGACAGGTTGAAATGGCTGATTTTTCGAGCAAATCGCTCGACGACTGGCGGGCGCGGGCGGCGCAGGAGCTCAAAGGCGGCTCGCCGGACGATCTGGTGTGGCAGACGCCGGAAGGCATCGCGGTCAAACCCGCCTATACGGCCGCCGATCTGGAAGATATCGAGTGGCTGGACGGCATGCCCGGGTTCCCGCCCTTTGTCGGCGGGCCGAAGGCTACCATGTATGCTGGCCGCCCCTGGACCGTGCGCCAATATGCCGGGTTTTCCACCGCCGAGGAATCCAACGCGTTCTATCGCGCCAACTTAGCTGCGGGCCAAAAGGGCTTGTCGGTGGCCTTCGATCTGGCGACCCATCGCGGTTATGACAGCGATCATCCGCGCGTGGTCGGCGATGTGGGCAAGGCCGGGGTCGCCATCGATTCCGTTGAAGATATGAAAATTCTATTCGACGGCATCCCGCTCGATCAGATGAGCGTGTCGATGACTATGAACGGCGCGGTGTTGCCGGTGTTGGCCGGCTTTATCGTTGCCGGCGAGGAACAGGGCGTAGCGCAGGCCGACCTGTCGGGCACCATCCAGAACGACATCCTCAAAGAATTCATGGTGCGCAACACCTATATCTATCCGCCCGAGCCCTCCATGCGCGCGGTCGCCGATATCATCGCGTATACGGCGGAACATATGCCGCGCTTCAACTCGATTTCGATTTCCGGCTATCACATGCAGGAAGCCGGGGCGACGGCGGTCCAAGAGCTCGCCTTTACCTTGGCCGACGGCATCGAATATGTGCGCGCGGCGAAGACGACCGGGCTGGACGTGGACAAATTCGCGCCGCGCCTGTCGTTTTTCTTTGGCATCGGCATGAATTTCTTCATGGAAATCGCCAAGCTGCGCGCCGCCCGTTATCTGTGGGCGCATTACATGACCGATATGTTCGCCGCCGGTGACGAGCGCTCGTTGATGTTGCGCACTCACTGCCAGACCTCGGGCGTGTCGCTGACCGAGCAGGACCCCTACAACAATATCATCCGCACCACCATCGAAGCCCTGGCGGCGACGCTGGGCGGCACCCAGTCGTTGCACACCAATGCCTTCGATGAAGCGGTGGCCCTGCCGACCCCGACCTCGGCGCGGGTGGCGCGCAACACCCAATTGGTGTTGCAACACGAGACCGGCATCACCCATGTGGCCGATCCGCTGGCGGGATCCTATTACGTCGAAAGCCTGACCCAGAGCCTGGTGATCGAGGCCACCAAGCTGATCGACGAGGTCGAGGCGCTCGGCGGTATGACCAAGGCGGTCGAGTCCGGCATGCCCAAATTGCGCATCGAAGAATCGGCGGCGCGTCGCCAGGCCCGGGTCGATCGCGGCGAGGATGTGATCGTTGGGGTCAATAAACATCGCCTGGAAGAAGAGGAGCCCATCGAATTCCGCGATATCGACAACACCAAGGTGCGCGATGCGCAGCTCAAGCGGTTGGCGACCGTGCGGGGCAGCCGCGACGATGCACGTTGCCAGGCGGCGCTCGACGCCATCACCCACGCCGCGCGCAGCGGCAACGGGAATCTACTGGAAGTATGCATTGAAGCTTCCCGCGCCCGTGCTACGGTAGGCGAAATATCCGACGCCATGGAGGCGGTCTTTACCCGGCATCGGGCAACTGTCCGCTCGATTTCCGGGGTGTACGGCAAGGCCTACGAGAACGACGAAATGTTTCAGCAGGTCCGCAACGAAATCGAGGCGTTCGCCGCCGAAGAAGGCCGGCGGCCGCGTATGCTCGTCGCCAAGATGGGCCAGGACGGACACGATCGCGGCGCCAAGGTGATCGCCAC
>JABDJY010000312.1 GCA_013003285.1 Alphaproteobacteria bacterium
GGTCAAGGCGGGTAGGGGGCGGGTCCGGTGGCCGTCGGTTGGTGACAGCAGCGAATTCAGTTTGAAGAAAGCCTGCTGGCCGACGCCAAAGATGGTGTCGAGTTCGGGCCCGGAAATATCCACATCAATGCCGCGGCCACCGCCGACCGAACGGCCGAACAGGGATGGCTGGAACACGAAGGCGAAGGTTCCCGGCTCTTGGAAGGCGGCGCCCTGCATGATCGGGATCAAGTCGCGCACCCGATTGGGATCGGCTGAGGTGCCACCAATGAAGGCGCGGCCATTGAAGGCGACGCGCATGAAGCGCTCGAACTTTGGCGGGTCACCGGGCTCCGGTATTACACCGGGTTCGGTAACCCAGTCCTTGCGGGTGCGCTCGGCGATTTTCTCGGTGAGGTCGTTCACCGTGTTCAGATTGTAGCCGGCCGGCGGTTGCACAAATCCGAATACGAAATTGCGATTACCGGTTGGCAGGTAATCAAGTTTGGGTTGAAACACAATTGTCGAGGCGATCGATACACCGGTGATCAGGGCAACGACGAGCAAGGCCAGTAATTTCGAGCGCACCACCTGCCGTGTGAAGCCGATCCAAAAGGCGGTAAATCCACGGGAAAATCCGTCGACCAAGGGGATTTTCAAGATCTTACCCCGGTCGAAATTGCCCACCAGCAGGCGATTCGACAGCGCCGGGATCAGAGTGATCGACACCAATAGGGATAGCAGAACCGACACCGAAATCGCCACCGCGATATCGCGAAACAGCTGCCCTACCTCGAGTTCCATCAGCAAGATTGGAATGAACACCATGACCGTGGTGAGTGCCGACACCAGCACCGCCGGCCACACTTCGGCGGCGCCGCGATAGGCGGCCTCCTCGCGCGACATGCCGTTTTGGCGCAGGCGGTAGATATTTTCCAGCACGACGATGGCTGCGTCGACCACCATGCCGACGGCAAAGGCGATGCCGGCCAGGCTGATCACGTTGAGCGAGCGGCCGAGGACGGCCATGGCCACGAACGAGCCGATCACCGATACCGGGATCGCCAGGGAAATCACCAGGGTTGGCCGCCACGAGCGCAGGAACAGCAGCAAGATACCGGCGGCGAGCATGCCGCCGATGATGATGTTTTGCTGCACCAGCCGGATCGCGGAATTGATGTAGACCGTCTCGTCGAAGACGTTCTGGACCTTCAACCCGACCTCTTTCAAAACCCCGCCCGAGAGCTCTGCCACCGCTTCGTGGACTTGCGCCATGGTCTCCAGGACATTGGCGCCTTGGGCCCGCGTCATGTTGAATGCCATGGCGCGTTCGTCGAATTTATGGGCGACGGCGCGCGCTGTTTTGTACGACAGATAGACTTCGGCGATGTCACCCACCGTGACGCGGCCGATGCGGCCATCGCCGAGATCGACTTCCGACCGCAGCACGATATCGCGTACCTGCTCTGGCGCGTTAATATCGCCTTCGGTGCGCACCACGTAACTGCGCTTGCCCTCGTCGATATCGCCACCGGAGATCGAGGCGTTTGCCGCCCGTATCCGGTTCACCACATCGGGGACGGTCAGGCGAAATTGGGCAAGGCGGTCGGCGTCGACCACGATGCGCATTTCGCGCTCGGTCTCACCGAAAATATTGACGCCGGATATGCCGTCGATACGCTCAATGCGCTCCTGCACCACGTCTTCCAGGAAATCGCCATAGGTGATCATGTCGCGATCGTTGCCGGCTTCGCGGGTGAGCAGGAACCAGGCGATGGCGTTGTCGTCGGTGCCCGACGTCTTAAGGATCGGCTCATCGGCTTCGAGCGGATAGCCGGTCACCCGGTCGAGCCGGTTGGCGACCAGCAATAGCGCCCGGTCCATGTTCTGGCCGGCTGAAAATTCCAAGGTGACTTCGGACCGTCCGGTGCGGCTGCGGCTTTCCATCGACCGCACGCCCTCAAGACCCTTGAGCACATCCTCCTGGCGGTTGACGATTTCGCGCTCGACTTCGGCCGGCGCCGAGCCGGGCCAGAACGTCTCCACGATGATCACCGGTTGGCGCACGTCGGGCGCCATCTGAATGGGAATACGCTGCAAGGCCACATAGCCGAACAGCAACACCATGAAGACGACCGCGATGACCGCGATCGGGCGTTGGATCGAGAGCGAGATCAAATTCATCGCCGGTCAGCCTCCGCCGCGCACGCCGTTGGCCGGTGTCGTGGGATCGCCGGAAATACGCAGGCGTTGGCCGGGGCGCAGATTCTCGTTGCCGCGCACAACCACCCGGTCGCCGGCTTTGACGCCCGAGGTGACGATGAACCGGCCGCCCACGGATTCGCCCAGTTTGACCGGTTGCGGCTGGCCGTTACCGTCGCGAACGACAAAGACTAGAACATTGCCGCCGCGCCGCACGATGGCGTCCTTCGAGACCGTGGTCACTGTTCGGGCCTCGCCGACGGGTACATGCACCGTCACGCTTTGATTGGTCGCCAGGGGTTTCTTGAGATCAACGAAATTGGGCACGAACCGGGCCGGCCGGGTGCGGGTGCGCGGGTTTTCATCAGGGATCACCGCGCGCACCACGGCCTTATGCTCACTGCGATCGTCGAGGGTCACCCGGATCGAGGTGCCGGGGGTGAGGCCACCCAATCGGTTGCCCGGAACATCGGCCTCGATTTCAATATCCAGATCGTTGATGAGGGTCACCACCGGGCTGCCAATGTTCAAATAAGCGCCGACTTCGGTATGCTTGGCGCTGACCACGCCGGGATAGGGCGCGCGAATTTCGCCGTCCTGCACATCGATATTCGCGCTTTTGAGTTGCGCCTCGGCCTGGGCAAGCTGGGCCCGTGTTTCGGCCACCTCACCGCGCATGGCGGCGACGTCCTGCACCGCGTCTTGGAACCGGGCCTGCGAAAACGCGGCCGATTTACGGATACCCTCCAAACGCTTCAGCTCGAGCGAGCGTTTCTCCAGATTTGCGAGGACGGTTGCCAGTTTGGCGCTCTGCTGCTTGACCAGGGCTTCGTAGCGATCGCTTTCCAACGACAGACGTTCGCGGTCGAGTACGGCGAGGATCGCGCCGCTTTCAACCCGGTCGCCTACATTGACATGCATTTCGTTGACCGGTCCGCTGATGCGCGCCGCGATGGGACCGAATTCGCTGGCCACGATGCGACCCAACACCGGGACGGTCTGGGACAGGGGTTCGTCGATCACCGCATCGACCACGACATTGGCCGGTGGCCCGCTGCCGCCACTGCCGCTGCTATTGCTGCCGCCCTGGAAGAACTCGAACAATTCGTCGCCGTCCAGGGTGCCGCTCTTATCCTTGTCGATAGCGTCGAAATTGGCGACGATAGGCCCGCCCGTTTCGCTGCGTTCCAGTACCCCGTTATTGTTGGCGTCGCGGGCTTTGGCCTGGGGCGACAGGGGGCGTTTCTCTCCCGGTTTCGCATCGCCGCTCGAAGGTGGGGTGCTTGCGGCGTCCGGGGCCGAACCACCGCCCTGGAAGAAGTTGAACAACTCGTCGCCGTCGAGGGTGCCGCTTTTATCCTTGTCGATGGTGTCGAAGTTGGCATCGGCGGGACCACGGGCTTCGCCGCGTTCAATGACGCCATTGCCGTTTGCGTCGAGATTCTGCGCGATGGGCGACAAAGGCCGGCCCGATTGCGCCTGGCTTGGCCCGCTCGTGCCGACCATGAGCCCCGCTACAGCGAGAATCGCCAAATACCGGGTCAGCTTATGTCCGTTGTCGCTCAAATGTTTCAACACAATTCTCCGGTGTCACAGCGGCAAATGCCCATAACGCGCCCGATATTGCGCAGCCGGACATGAGGGGGAGTAGACAACCCCTGATACGACCGTCTGTCAACGATGGGGATGCCAATTAACCCCCTTGGAGCGCTCACAATTTCGCCATTGTGAACTAGTCGTGTACACGCCATTGTCACGTTTCTGGCGGTGAAAATCCGTCGTTTTTTCATCGAACCGGCTAGGGCATTCCCATGACGACATGTCTGTTCACCCATCCCGCGTGTATCGAGCACGATCCATCCCCCACCCATCCGGAATCGCCGGAGCGGCTCCGCCGCGTGCTTCAGGTGCTCGAAGCGCCGGATTTCGAGCCTTTGACGCGGCGCGAGGCGCCCCGGGCGACCACGGCGCAAATCGCCGCCATGCACCCGGAAAGCCAGATCGAGCGGATATTTTCGAAACTACCCCAATCGGGATATGCGAAGATCGATCGCGATACAATCGCCTCGCCGGGGTCGGGCGAAGCCGCCTTGCGCGCCGCCGGCGCGCTGGTCGCCGCGGTGGATGCAGTCATGGAGAGACAGGTCGATAACGCTTTTTGCGCCGTGCGCCCGCCCGGCCACCATGCCGAGGCGGAACAATCCATGGGGTTCTGTCTGTTCAACAATGTCGCGATCGGTGCCGCCCATGCGCGCGCCGCCCATTGCGTGGGACGCATCGCTGTGATGGATTTTGACGTCCACCATGGCAATGGCACGCAAGCCATGTTCTGGGACGAGCCGGAGATGCTCTACGCCTCGACCCACCAATCGCCGCTTTATCCCGGGACCGGCAGCGCCAGCGAACGCGGCGCCACGGGAAACATCGTCAACGTACCGCTGCCGCCGGGCGCCGGGTCGGACGATTTTCGCACCGCCATGAGCGCCACCATCCTGCCGGCGATCCGCAAATTCGAGCCGGAACTCTTATTTATTTCCGCCGGCTTCGATGCTCATTTGCGCGATCCGTTGGCGCAATTACAGTTCACCACCGACGATTACATCTGGGCGACCGAGAAGCTTTGCGATATCGCCGACAATTGCTGCGATGGCCGTGTGATATCGACCCTGGAGGGCGGATACGATTTGGATGCGCTGGGCGAGTCCGTTGCGGCCCATGTTCAGGTGCTGATGGCGCGATCTGGCGGTTGACGTCGCAACGCGCACGGATACACTCCGCCGCGACCAAGGGGAGGGCCATATGGCCGACAAGAAAGATTCAGCCGAGATACCCGCCGATATCGCCGAACTGTCGTTCGAGCAGGCGCTTGAGCAGCTTGAGGATATCGTGCGTCAGTTCGAGGGCGGCGAAAGCGCGCTGGAAAAGGCGTTGGAGGCCTATGAACGCGGCGCGCTGTTGAAACGCCACTGCGAGGCCAAGCTGAAACAGGCGCAGTCCCGGGTCGAGAAAATCTCCTTGGCGGCCGACGGTACGCCGCAAGCCAGCCCGGCCGGGGTCGATTGACCGCGCAGGACCAGTTTTCCGCAGCGCTCGGTGACGCCGCCGTTGCCGTCGAAGCGACGATGACAGACCTGCTGACGCCGCCCGATCCGGCGGCGCCGCTTCTCTGGCAGGCGATGCGTTACGCGGCCCTGTCGGGCGGTAAGCGTTTGCGGCCATTTTTTGTGCTGCAATCGGCACAACTCTTCGGTGTTTCGGACCAACCGGCTCTGCGGACAGCGGCGGCGGTGGAAATGATCCACGCCTATTCGCTGGTCCATGACGATCTGCCGGCGATGGATGATGACGATCTGCGCCGCGGACAGCCCACGGTTCACCGCCACTTCGACGAGGCGACGGCGATCCTCGCCGGCGATGCGTTGCAGACCCTGGCCTTCGAGGTGCTGGCCGACCCGGCGACCCACCCCGCGGCCGAAGTGCGCGCCGCGCTTGTGGCGGCGCTGGCGCGCGCCAGCGGGGCCGCAGGCATGGCGGGGGGCCAAATGCTCGATTTGAGCGCCGCCGGCACCGATTGGGACGCGGTCTCGGTGCAGCAGCTTCAATCGATGAAAACCGCTGCCATGTTTGCCGTTGCTTGTGAATCCGGTGCTATTTTGGGGCAGGCCTCGGACGATCAACGCGCCGCGTTGCGCGCCTTTGGGGTCAATTTCGGCCTGGCCTTTCAAATTACCGACGATTTGATGGATGTCACCGGCGACGCCGGGGAAGCCGGCAAGGCGGTGGGCAAGGACGCCGCGCAGGGCAAGGCCACTCTGGTCGAACTGCAAGGCGTCGAGGGCGCCCGCGAGATTGCTGCGCGATTTTGCCACAATGCTGTGGAATCACTTGATTTGTATGGCGATAAAGCAGACTTATTGTGTGAAATTACCCGCCGTATCACTGATCGGCGCGCGTAAGGGTTAGCGCCCCCATTCTGTTACAGGGGAAAGATTGTTGAGCGACCAATCCAAGACACCGCTATTGGACAGCGTGAAAGCGCCTGCCGACCTGCGCGATTTCTCATCCGACCAGCTCAAGCAAGTGGCCGATGAGCTGCGTCAGGAAACCATCGACGCAGTGTCGATCACCGGTGGTCATTTGGGCGCCGGGTTGGGCGTGATCGAACTGACGGTGGCGTTGCACCATGTGTTTGAGACCCCGAAGGACCGGTTGATCTGGGATGTCAGCCACCAGACCTACCCTCATAAAATTCTGACCGGCCGTCGTGATCGCATCCGGACCTTGCGCCAAGGCGGCGGGTTGTCGGGTTTCACGCGCCGGGTCGAGAGCGAATACGACCCTTTTGGCGCGGCCCATAGTTCGACGTCGATTTCGGCCGGGCTGGGTATGGCGGTGGCGCGCGATTTGTCGGGCGGCGCCAACAATGTCATCAGCGTCATCGGCGACGGCGCCATGAGCGCCGGCATGGCCTATGAGGCCATGAACAATGCCGGGTCGATGGATAGCCGGCTGGTCGTCATCCTGAACGATAACGACATGTCGATCGCCCCGGCGGTCGGCGCCATGAGCGCCTATCTGTCGCGGCTGATCTCGTCGAAGGGCTATCGCTCGCTGCGCAAGGTCGCCAAGGAGATGGCGCATCATTTCCCCAAAAGCTTTGAGCAGGCGGCGCGTCGGGCCGAGGAGTATGCCCGTGGTTTTGTCACCGGTGGCACCCTGTTCGAGGAAATGGGCTTTTACTATATCGGACCCATCGACGGTCATAACATTGACCATCTGCTGCCGGTGCTGCGCAATGTGCGCGACAGCAAGGCGAGCGGGCCGGTGTTGATCCATGTGGTCACGCAAAAGGGCAAAGGCTTCGAATCCGACCGCGGCGCCGGCGAAAAATATCACAGCGTCGCCAAGTTCGATTTGGTCACCGGCACGCAAGCCAAGGCGCAACCCAAGGCGCCGAGCTATACCGGCGTGTTCGCCGATGCGCTGATCGCCGAGGCCGAGAAGGACGACCGGGTTGTCGCGGTGACCGCCGCCATGCCGTCGGGCACCGGCTTGGACAAGTTCGGCAAGCATTTCCCCGAACGCTGCTTCGATGTGGGCATTGCCGAACAGCACGCCGTGACGTTCGCCGCCGGCTTGGCGACGGAGGGCTACCGGCCGTTCGCGACCATCTATTCGACCTTCCTGCAGCGGGCCTACGATCAGATCGTCCACGATGTGGCGATTCAGAGCCTGCCGGTGCGGTTTGCCATCGACCGGGCGGGACTGGTCGGGGCGGACGGGTCGACCCACCATGGCTCGTTCGATATTAGCTATCTGGGCTGTTTGCCGGGCTTCGTACTGATGGCCGCCGCCGATGAGGCCGAGCTTGTCCATATGGTGGCGACGGCAGTTTCCATCGATGACCGGCCCTCGGCATTCCGCTATCCGCGCGGCGAAGGCGAAGGGTTGGAGCTTCCGGCCATGGGCGTGGCGTTAGAGATCGGCAAGGGCCGCATCTTGCGCGAAGGCGCCACAGTGGCGCTGCTCTCCTATGGCGGACGCCTGGGCGAATGCCTGAAGGCCGCCGACGAACTGGCGGCGCACGGCCTGTCCACCACGGTCGCCGATGCCCGGTTCGCCAAGCCCCTCGATGAAGATCTAGTGCAACGTTTGGCGCGCGAGCATGAAGTTCTGATCACCGTCGAGGAAGGCGCCATAGGCGGTTTCGCCACCCAGGTGATGACCAGCCTGGCGCGCAACGGCCTGCTCGATAGTGGCCTCAAGATACGGCCGATGACAATCCCCGATGAATTCATCGACCATGATTCGCCGGCTAACCAATACATCCAGGCTGGCCTGTCGGCGTCGGGCATCGCGGCGACCGCCTTGTGTGCGCTGGGCCGCGAAGACGAGGTCGTGCCCGCGCGGGCGTGACCTGTGTTGGTCAAATAGGAAAGCTTCGAGCATGAGCGACCAGAACCTGATCCTGGTTCCGGGGCTGATTTGCGACGACGAAGTCTGGACCTACGCCCAATCACATCTCTCCGAGGTCGCCGACTGCCGCACCGTGCCGGCCGACGAGGCCGACACCATGCAGGGCTTGGCCCGTGCCGTCCTCGACACCGCGCCGGAAACTTTCGCCATCGCCGGCTTTTCCATGGGCGGTTATGTGGCGCTGGAGGTGCTGCGCCAGGCGCCCGAGCGCGTCACCCGTTTGGCCCTGCTCGATACGTCGTCGCGCGGCGACACACAGGACAAGGCCGCCGGCCGTCATGCGGCGATTGCCGATTGCGAGGAAGGGCGGTTCGACGATCTGCTCGACCGGTTCATCCCGTTATTGCTGCACCCCGAACGCATGTCGGAACCGCTCGCCGACCGGGTGCGCGCCATGGGCCACCGGGTCGGCCCGAAATTATTCGCCGACCGTCACCGGGCCATGCTGACCCGCGCCGACGGGCGCGATCTGCTGGCCGGGTGCGACATTCCGGTGCGGGCGATCTGCGGCCGGTCGGACGCGCTGACATCGGTCGAAGACCATCAGGAAATCGCCGATCTGGCGCCCCGCGGCCGGCTGTCGATTGTCGAGGATTGCGGGCACATGCCGCCCTTGGAGCGGCCGCAGGCCGCTACGGCCCTATTGCGTGATTGGCTGCTTTACGACTGAATAGTCGTCAGAAGAAATAAAGCCTGAAGGCATAGGGAGAGGAACCACAAATGTCCCATCGTTTGGCCGTCGATATTGGCGGCACGTTCGTGGACGCCATCGTGTTCAATCCGGAGACTGGCGCGATGCGGCTGGAGAAGGACTTTACCACCCCTGACGATGCTTCGCGCGGCGTCTTAAGCGCCATCGAGCGGCTGGAAGTCGGCTTGGCCGATGTGGAGACCTTCGTTCACGGCACCACGTTGGGCCTCAACACGGTGCTTGAGCGTAAGGGCGCGCCGACCGGCATCATCGCCAATGAAGGCTTCGAAGACGTCTTCGAGATGGGGCGCTACGACCGGCCGCGCGAAAAAATGTATTCGCTGTTCTACGACGAACCGCCGGTGCTGATTAAAAAGCGCTACCGGGTCGGCGTACTGTGTCGCCTCGACGCGCGGGGCAACGAGCTGGTCGCGCTCGACGAAGACGCGGTTCGCGCGGCGGCCAAATATCTGGTCGAGGAGATGGGTCGCACCTCGATTGCCGTGTGCTATCTACATGCCTACCGTAATTCTGTTCACGAACGCCGTACCAAGGAGATCATCGAGGAGATGTATCCTGATGTGCCGGTGTCGGTGTCGTCGGAGATCGTGCGCGAATATCGCGAATATGAGCGTACCAGCACGACCGTGGTGAACGCCTATGTGAAGCCGATCTTCCACACCTATATCAAAAGGCTGGAGGACAGTCTGGCGGGCGCCGGGTTTGCCGGCTCGTTCTATATCACCCGCTCGGGCGGCGGCGCCTTGGCGGCGCGGGATTCAGCCGACGTGCCGGTGCACACCATCTTTTCCGGACCCGCCGGGGGGCTGATCGGCACCGTCGCCTTGTCGGAACTGACCGGCCGGCCCGACTTGATCGCCGTCGATATGGGCGGCACCTCGACCGATGCCTGCGTGGTCCATGGCGGTATGCCGGCGCTTAAATATGAAGCGGCTCTGGAACGTTTGCCGCTGATGATCCCGACCTACGACATCACCACCATCGGCGCTGGCGGCGGTTCGATCGCCCGGGCCGAGGATGGTCTGCTGCGGGTCGGGCCCCAATCGGCCGGCGCGTCGCCGGGGCCGGTCTGCTATGGCCGCGACGGCACCGAGCCGACCTTCACCGATGCGGCGCTGACCATGGGCTACCTCGACCCGGCGCAGTTCCTCGGCGGTGAGATGACCCTGGCGGCAGCCGACGCCGAAGCGGCGCTGCGCGACAAGGTCGCCGACCCGCTGGGGCTGGATGTCTTGTCGGCCTGCCGCGGCATCTTCGAAGTGTTGCTGGCCAAGACGGTCAGCGCGGTGCGCGAAATCACCGTGCAGGCCGGCCTCGACCCGCGCGAATTCGCCATGCTGGCCTTCGGCGGCGCCGGGCCCATGTTCGTGCCCCTGGTGGGCCGCGAGATGGGCGTGAAAGAGGTGATCGTACCGCAGGCGCCCTCGGTGTTTTCCGCCTGGGGCATGCTGATGACCGACATCGTTCAGGAATATAGCCAGACCATCCTCACCCTGCTCGAAGATTTGGACATGGCGAGCCTGGGGGAGTCCACCCGGCAGTTGGAGGAACAGGCCCAGGCCGGTCTGGCCGAGGGCGGGTTCGCACCCGACGTCCGGCTGATCGAACGCTCGGCGGAAATGCGTTATTTCGGCCAAGAGCATAATCTCGAAGTCTCGATCGATGGGGTCGCCTCGTTGGACGAGTTGCGCGCCCGTTTCGATGAGGCCCATAGCCGGCGCTACGGCCACCAGATGGGCGATCCGGTGCAATTGGTGAACATCCGCGTGCGCGGCATCGGTCGTGAAACCAAGCCCGAGTTGCCCGAAATCGCCACCCGCGCGGGAGCCGATCTGACCCCACGGGCCCGCCGTGAGGCCTATTGTTTCGCCATTGGCGCGTCGGCCGAATTCGCGGTCTATAGCCGCGACGATCTATGTGCCGGCGATGTTCTCGCTGGGCCGGCCATCGTCGAAGAGGCCACCACCACCATCATTTTCTTCTCCGACCAAACGGCGGTGATCGACAATTTCGGTCAAATCGTCATCACCCAGGAGGCCCAGACATGAGCGTGCGCGACGAAAAGCTTCGCAGCCCGGAGGGCGCCACCGGCGGTCCGCGCCGCGACGGCGCATCGGTCGATGCGGCGACGGTCGAGGTCATCCGCCACTATCTGGTGTCGGCGGCGGCGGAGATGGAGCGCACCCTGGTGCGCACCGCCTATACGACCATCATCTACGAGATCAACGATTTCGGCCTGTCGATCTTCGACCGCGATTTGAATGTGCTGGCCGATTCCACTGGCCTGCCGGTGTTCCTCGGCGCCAACGAATATGCCGTGCGCAAGACCTTCGAACTCGGCGGTTTCGGTGCGTTGGACGAGGGCGACGTGGTGATGATGAGCGTGCCCTATGTCACCGGGGCGCATACCAATGACGGTATTCTGATCCGCCCGGCGTTTTTCGAGGGCGAGATCGTCGGCTATGCCTGCGTGCGGGCCCATTGGACCGATGTGGGCGGCAAGGACCCGGGCTATATCCTGGATTCGACGTCGATCCACCAGGAAGGCGTCATGGTGCCGGGCATCAAGATTTTCCGCCGCGACGAGCCCAATGAGGATTTGCTGCGCATGCTGCGGGCCAATTCGCGTGCGCCGGTGACCATCATGGGCGACCTCAACGCTGAGGTCGCGGCGCTGCGCGTCGGCTGTCAGCGGGTCGAGGAGCTTTATGCGAAATACGGCAAAGTAACCGTCAAAAACGCCATTGACCGGTTTCTCGACATCGGCGAACGGCAGGCGCGCGACGCCATCGGGAAGCTGCCCAACGGCACTTGGTCGGCGGAGAACTGGATGGATAATGACGGGGTCGACGACCGTCTGGTGCGGGTTGCCGTCAGCGTGACCATCGAAGACGACACGCTGACCATCGATTTTTCCGACTCCGACGATGCGGTGCGCGGGCCGATCAATCTGGCCGTCGGCATGACCCATTCGACCTGCCGCATCGCGTTTAAATCGCTCACCACACCCGATGAGCCGACCAATAGCGGCCAGTTTCGCCCGCTCAAGATCATCGCGCCGGCGGGCAATCTGTTCCACGCGGTCTATCCCTCGCCGGTCTTCACCATCTGGGCCAGCGTGATCGGCATGGAAACCATCTACAAGGCGCTGTCCGCCGCCTTGCCCGAGCTGATGTTCGCCGGTTCCGGCGGCGATCTGGGCGATCCTGGCTTCTACGGCATCGAGCCCTATACCAAGCGACAGGTCTGGCATCAGACCAATGCGGGGGTCGGCTGGGGCGCGCGCCACGATAGCGACGGTCCCAACACGCTACATCATTTCTCCATGGGCACCTTGAAGAATGTGCCGGTCGAGGTGATCGAGGCCCGCCTGCCGGTCTTCGTCGACCGGGCCGGGCTGCGCCAGGATTCCGGTGGCGCCGGCGAGTTTCGAGGTGGCCTGGGATCAGTGCGCGATTACCGGTTCCTGTCACCCTTCGGCGCGCTGACCATCGTCAAGAAATCGCGTACCGAGGGTTGGGGCGTGGCCGGCGGCAAGCCGGGGCCCAAGAACGTCACCATCCTGAAGCCCAACCCCGACGATCCCGATTGGCAGGAGCGCTGGGCGCGCGACGTCATCGTCTACGCCGATAATGACGATGTGTGGGGCAATACCGATCCGCTGCAAAAACATTGCGGCATGTTCCGCGGCGAGTTCGGCGCCGGCGATGTGATTTCCTATCTGGCCGATGGCGGCGGCGGCTATGGCGAACCGTTCGCGCGCGACCCGGAACGGGTGCGCGAAGACGTCATCGACGGCTATGTCTCACTCGAGGCCGCCCGCACCGATTACGGCGTCGCCCTCACTGGCGCCAACGAGATCGACTGGGACGAGACAAAGCGCCTGCGCGAGTGATGTTGAGTGTGCTAAGCCGCTCCCATGGCAAAGCATGCTGGACAAAATAGGGCGAAGCCGCGCGCCGATATGGTGCTGGTCGAGCGCGGCTTGGTGGAAAGCCGGAGTCGCGCCCAGGCGCTGATCCTCGCCGGCAAGGTGTTTTCCGGCGAGCGGCGCATCGAGAAGGCCGGCGAGACCGTTCGCGACGATATGGAACTGGAAGTGCGCGGCCAGGACCATCCCTGGGTCAGCCGCGGCGGGCTCAAGCTCGACCATGCCTTGACCGCGTTCGATTTGGAGGTGCGCGGCGCGGTGTGCCTGGATGTGGGGGCGTCCACCGGTGGCTTCACCGATGTGCTGCTATCGCGCGGCGCGGCGCGGGTCTATGCGGTCGATGTGGGTCACGGCCAGTTCGCCTGGAAGCTGCGCAACGATGAGCGCGTGGTGGTGCTGGAGCGCACCAATGCACGCTATTTGACGGCGAACGAAGTGCCCGAGCCGGTCGATGTGATCGTCTGCGATGCCAGCTTCATCGGGTTGGAAACCGTGCTGCCGGCGGCGTTGGCGCTGGCCGCGCCGGGCGCGCGGCTGGTGGCCTTGATCAAACCTCAGTTCGAGGTTGGCAAGGGCCAGGTCGGCAAGGGCGGAGTGGTGCGCGATCCGGCGCAGCACGAACAAGTGTGCGCGCGCATCCGCGACTGGCTCAATGGCCTGCCGGACTGGGCCGTGCTCGGCGTCACCGACAGTCCGATTACCGGCCCGGAGGGCAACGTGGAGTTTTTGATTGTGGCGGTTCATGGCTGAAACGAATTCTGACATTGAGGCCGTCATCGACAGCCTCGGCGCGCGCGGTGACGGGGTCGCCAAGACGGCCGACGGCCCGCTCTATGTGCCCTTCGCGCTGCCCGGCGAGCGGGTTCGGGTGCGGCCGGGGGCGGTGCGCGGTCAGGGCCGCGCGAGCCAACTCCTCGAAGTCCTCGACCCGGCGCCGAGC
>JABDJY010000091.1 GCA_013003285.1 Alphaproteobacteria bacterium
CGCCGACGATCAGGTCGGCGTCGCCGCCGCCGTCGATGGCGTCGTTGCCGGTGCCGCCATAAATCGTGTCAGCGCCGCCATAGCCGTTGACGACATCGTCGCCCGCGCCGCCGAAGATCCGGTCGGCGTCACTGGTATCGCCGGTGATGGTGTCGCCATAGTCGGTGCCGACAGCGCCTTCGATGTCGATCAGCGTGTCTGTGCCGAGGCCCGCGGCGGTGGCGTCGATGGTAGCGCTGTTGAGATCGATAACCAGGCCGGCCGAGCCGTCGGCGAACGAAGCCATATCGATATTGGCGCCGCCATAGAGTGTATCGTCGCCAGCGCCGCCCTCCAGGACATCGTCGCCGGCGGCGCCGTCGATGATATCGTCGCCGTCATTGCCGTACAGTTTGTTGACGCCGCCATCGCCGGTGATGGTATCGCCGTAGACCGAGCCGAGCACGTTCTCGATGTTGAGCAGGCTATCGTTGCCGAGGCCGCCGCCCGAAGATGTGCCAGCGGCGAGGTCGACGTCGACGCCGGTCTCGGTCGCATCGGCGAAGGAGGCGAGGTCGCGGCCGTCGCCACCGTCGAGCGTATCCTTGCCTGCGCCGCCCTCCAGCGTGTCGTCGCCATAACCACCGAACAGTTCGTCTTTGCCTTCTCCGCCATAGAGTTGGTCGTCGCCACCCTCGCCGTAAATTGTGTCGTCGCTGTTGCCGCCGAGCAGTGTGTCGTCGCCGCCGACCGCGCTATCATCGCCATTGTCGCCGTAGATCAAGTCGGACCGATTGCCGCCGTCGGCTTAGTCGTTATCGTCGCCACCATAAACCGTATCTTCGCCGCCGAAGCCGTAGATCGTATCATCACCGCCATTGCCGTAAATGATCTCGTCTTTTTTACCGTCGTTGTTCTGACCTTTACGGTCGTCGCCACCAAGGCCATTAAATCCGACACCGATAAATTCGCCACCGTTTCCGCCGGTGATGGTAAATGGTCCTGAAGGTGGCTTAGGCATGAGAATTCTCCTGTTACAACAGCGGCGACAACGCTAGACGTGCAGCAAAAATGTCCCGCGCCGAAATGGCGCGCGGCGGATTTAGGGATCTAATTGTCTGGCAAGCGCTCAACATGCGCATCGCCCCCCGTACTGAAAACACGGACGCTTTTACGCGTCCATCTTGATTGCGTTATCCGGCGACCATGAGGCGCCTATGGCGCGCAGCCTTTCACCGGGTAACGATTCGTTGGGGACGATAATGTGTGGAGACGCCCCGGAAGGCTATGATTATGTATGGTTAACGCGGTATTAAAACGCGATATTATACCGTTAAGCCAAGTACTTTCGGAAAAGGGTCAAATTAAACGCATGGCGCGGCAGCAAAAGGCCCGGGCGATTACCCAGCCCCAGACGATTAATCCGCTTCCGGCATAGCCTCGGCGAGGCGGCTGGCTTGGCGGGCGAAGCCGCGGTCTTCGCCGGGTCGGCCCGCTAGCATCATACCGATCGGCATGTCGCCTTCGTCGGCGCCGGCCGGCAGGGACGCGACCGGACCGCCGAGCGCGGTCCAGGGCGCGATGAAGCGTGGGTCGCCGGTCCATTCCAACCCCTCCGGCGCGGTCTGCGGCGCGGCCGGTACCAGGACGGCGTCAGCGGGTCCGATATCTGCAAAAAATGCCGCACGCGCCCGATCCATTTCTGTTCGGTCGGCCAGATAGTCGTCCTGGCTACAGTCGCCGGCGCGCGCGATTGCCTCGCGTAGTTTGCCGCTGACCTCGTCCTCGGGATAGTTCAGCAGGCCGGCATGGACGCGCGCGAGCTCGAACTCGGCGGCGCGCATTTGCCGTTTGCTGAGGTCTTCCAGAGGTACCGGCGACGCCAAATGCACGACTTCATGGCCGGCAGCAGCCATCGCTGCGGCGGTGCTTTCGCGCGCCGCCAGAATCGCCGGTTCGGCTAGATCGAAAACCGGGTCTTGCAACACGATCACCCTTAAACCAGCGTCGTCGTCGATGACCGGGGGGGCCAGATAAGCGGGGCGGACCGCTTCGAAGATTGCCACCGCGTCAGCCAGTGTTGCGCCATAGAACCCGACCGTGTCGAACATGGGTGCCAGGGGCGTTACGCCATAGGGCGTGCCGACCCCGGTGCTGGGCTTGAACCCGCCGATGCCGCAATAGGCCGCCGGGCGATTGATCGAGGCGATGGTCTGGGTGCCCAGCGCGCCGGGAACCGTACCCGAGGCGACCGCCGCCGCCGGACCGCTGCTGGAGCCGCCCGGCGTATGGTTGATATTGTGCGGGTTGCGCGCCGGTGAGGGGGAGAAATAGGCGAACTCCGTCGTATGGCATTTGCCGAGAATAATGGCGCCGGCAGCGCGCAGCGCGGCGACGATTTCGGCGTCGGCGGTCGCCGGCGGGGCGTTCCGGCGGGCGACGCTATTGCACCGGGTCGGCCAGCCGGTCACGTCGATGACGTCCTTAATGCCGATGGGGATGCCGTGCAGGGGGCCGCGGAAATTACCGTCCTGGGCTTCCGCACCCAGTTGCTCGGCCACCGCCAGGGCACCGTCGCCATCGACCGATATCCACGCTTCGACGGCGGGATCGATCTCGGCGATCCGGTCGAGATAGCCCTGCACCAACCGGGCCGGGGTGATCTCGCCGGAGCGTACTTGGGCGGCCAGCGCGGTAATACTGCCGGCTGACTGGGCGTAATTTGTCGGTTTAGCGGGTTCTGCCATGGCTGTGCCTGTGACCTACTCATAAGTTTTCCGGGGTCGGCGCCCGGATTTCCGACACCAAATTGACACAATGTGGCGCTAGAGAAAATGCGCGCCGACTGTCTGGTTGCGCGGTGGCCGTTGTGGCACTATTTCTTTGCAAGATTCGCCGCCGGCGGCGCGATGATCAATCACATAATTTGGCAAAAGCCTGAAACGCGAAAGTTGGTCCGATGAAAAAAGTCCTCATAGGCATTCTGGTTCTGGTCGTCCTCATTGTAGGCGCCGCGGTAATTGCGCCGTTTTTCATTCCGCTGGAGACGATTAAAGAGCAAATAACCACCCGCGCCGAAGACGCGACGGGGCGTAAGCTCACCATTGCCGGGGATTTCGATCTCTCGATCCTGCCCAAGGTCAGGGTCAAGGCTGGTGATGTCACATTTGCCAATGCGGCCGGCGCCAAACAGGCCAATATGCTGGAACTCGCTGAGCTGGAAGTGGGCTTGTCGCTGTTCCCGCTGATCAGCGGCCAGGTGGAAGTATCGTCCTTCGTGCTGGTCGATCCGGTGATCAATCTGGAAGTCGACGCGAACGGCAAGCCGAACTGGCAGTTCGAGGGAAAAGAATCGTCCGACGACGATGACGACAAAGCCGAATCAAGCAGCGACGATGACGGTGATGGCGCCGGTGGCGACGGATTACGTGAGATTAGCCTGGGCGATGTCCGGCTGGTCAATGGCACGGTTCGGTTCTCCGACGCGCAGGCCGGCACTACCCAGGAAATTCAGGCGATCAACGCCACGATAAACTTGCCGAGCCTCGATCAGGCCATGACCGCGGACGGATCATTGGACTGGAACGGCGAGACTATCGAACTGACCCTGAAGGTCGACCAGCCGCGCGCGCTGATGGAAGGTTCTTCGACCGGGGTCGAGACGGCGATTAAGGCGGCACCGGTCTCGCTCGACTATAAGGGCAGCGTCACCAACGCCAAGCCCGTCGCGGTTGCCGGCGATGTTTCGTTGAACGTTCCGTCGATCCGCGGTTTGGCGGCATGGGCCGGTAAGCCCCTCGAGACTGCCGGCGGCGGTTTGGAAGCTCTGTCGATCAAGGGCGCGCTGGACATGGCGGGCAAGAGCATCGCCTTCAAGGGCGCCGAGATCGCCATCGACAATATGAACGCGACCGGCGATTTTGAAATCAACACCAGCGGCAGCGTGCCGTCGATCGTCGCCTCCCTGGAACTCGATAAGCTGGACCTGAACACCTATCTGCCGCCCGAAAGCGAGAAGCCGGCGGTTGCTTCCGGTGGTAGCGGCGGTGCCGCACCTGCGTCCGGCGGCGGCGGATCGAAAGATTGGAGCGATGATCCGATCGATTTCTCCGCGCTGAAGTCGGTCGACGCTGATCTCACCTTTGTGACCGGTGGTATTTTGGTCAAGGAGATCAAAGTCGGCCGCACGGCGCTGAAGACCCTGCTCAAGGGTGGTAAGCTCGCCCTCGACCTCAATGAGATGGCGCTCTATGACGGGCAGGGCACCGGTCGTGTCACGGTGGATGCGGGCAACAATACGGTGACCCAAAAGCTCGATCTGAAGGGTGTACAGGCGGCGCCGCTGCTCACCGACGCTGCCGGCTTCGATCGGGTCGAGGGTACGGCCAATATCGTTGCCGATGTGACCACCCGTGGCGCGTCGCAGCGCCAATTAGTGTCGGCGCTCAACGGTAACGGCAGCATTCAGTTCTTGGATGGCGCCATCCGGGGGATCAACCTGGCGGCGATGTTGCGTAACGTCTCCTCGGCTTTTCTCGACTCGTCGGCCAAGGAGACCCAGAAGACCGATTTCGCTGAATTGGCCGGTACCTACACCATCACCAATGGCATCGTTAAGAACGACGATTTGTTCCTGAAATCGCCGCTACTGCGCGTCGATGGCAAGGGCACGTCGGATATGCCGAAGCGCACGGTCGATTATCGGGTGACCCCGAAAGTGGTGGCCACCACGGAAGGCCAGGGCGGCGATGCCGCGGCGGCCGGATTGGCGGTGCCGGTGCAGATCACCGGGCCGTGGGATAATCTCGCATTCGCGCCTGACCTAACCGGCGCGGTCGACGAGCTGATCAAGGATCCTTCGAAGGCGCTGGAAGGATTGAAAGGCGCGATCCCCGGTACCGATGGTGCGACCGGCGACAGCCCATTGGACGCTCTCAAGAATGCCATCCCGGGTACAGATAGCTCTGGTGATAGCTCAACGACTTCGGATAACCCGTTGGGTGGATTGAATAAGTTGTTCGGTCGGTAGGCTGGTTAATCGGCGGCGGTAAGTTTCCGCATCGCCTCAACCATATCGGTGAGGCCGAGGATCTCGGCCTCTTCGAGCGGGGTGGTGCAATCGTCGATGCGGGTGCGCGCGTTCGGGTCGGCGCCGTGCGCCAGCAGGAACTCGACAGCCTTGATATTGCCCTCGGCGACGGCCCAATGCAGCGGCGTGTAATCGTTATGGCCGTGTTGCTGAATATCGGCGCCATGGGCCAGCAGCAGCTCTAGAATCTCGTACATATCCGCGCGGTCGGCGCAGGTTAGGGTGGCGATCAGCGAGGGGAACCCGGCATGATCGCCATAGTTCGGGTCTGCGCCCAATTCCAGTAAGGTGCGGATGAACGCCAGCGGGCTGTGGTAGATGGCATATTCCAGGACAATTTCGCCAACCGCTTGATGGCCGCGGCAGTTGGGAAAGTCGGGTGGGTTGCCCATGCCGGCTT
>JABDJY010000378.1 GCA_013003285.1 Alphaproteobacteria bacterium
AGGAAGAAGGCGTCGACTGGACCGACGGCATGACACCGATGATGGAGGCTCGCGCCGTCAAGAACATCGACGAGCAGGAGTGCTTCCGCATCGTCGGCGCAATCGGCGACGCCGCCCACTGGGAAACGATGAATTTCCTGAAGCCGGGACTGACCGAAAATCAGGTGACGGCGCACATCATGAAATTCCTGTACGACATTCCCGGAATGGAGGACGTCGAGGACGTCATCGTCTCGTCCGGCCCGAACACCTGGCCGAACTGGCGTAACTTCGGTGACCGTATCATCCAGCCGGGCGACATCGTCTTCATGGATTTGGCGGCGCTGACCTGGAACGGTTACAAATCGTGCTACTACCGCACCTATTGCGTAGGCCGCGAGCCGACCCAGGAGATGAATGACGTCTACGCCGAAGCCCTCAAATGGCTGTACGATTCCATCGACGCGGTGAAGGCGGGCACGACGACCCGCGAGATCGCGCTGAAATGGCCGTCGGCGAAGGAAGCCTGGGGCTATGAGGAAGAAGATCAGGCCGCGGCGAACCTGTGGGGCCACGGGCTGGGTCTTGCTCAGTACGATCCGCCGGTTATCTCGCGCATCTGGTCGCTCGACCATCCGATCGAGATCAAGCCGGGTATGGTGTTCGCGCTCGAGACCCAGCACGGTATTCCGTTCAAGTTCGGTGTGCGTATCGAAGAGATGCTGATTGTCCACGACGACGATGTGGAGATCATCACCAACTTCCCGGTCAATCAAATCACGGTCGTCGACCCGATGCCCCATTAGGTGCCGGTTGGCGTAAGTACGGGATAAGTGAAGCGGCCGGGCGAATTTTCGCTCGGCCGTTCCCAATTTTAAAAGGAGTAATCGATCCGATGGCGAAGTTCGTCGTAAACCTGGCCGACCCGGCCGCTGCCGACCCGGATCGCTTCGGGCCGAAGACCGCCAACCAGGCGGTGCTGGCCCATGGCGGCCTGCCGACGCCGGGTGGATTTTGCCTGGGCGCCGACGCCTACAGCCATCAGCTCGAATTTTTGGGGCTAACCGAGACCGCCGAGAAGGCCGTCAGCCTGCCCTTCATGGAATCGCGCGGCCATGTGGCCGATGTACGGATCGGCCTGTTCTCTGCGCCGATCGCGCCGGAAATCGAAGAAGAGCTGCTGATTGCTTACCGGGCGTTGGTCGCTGAATGCGGCGGGCGGCTTGCCGTGCGATCCTCGTCGCTGATGGAAGATACCGAGGGTTCGTCCTTCGCCGGACAGTTCCAAACCTTTCTCGGCATCGATAGCGAGACAGATTTTCTGACCGCCCTGCGCGCCTGTTGGGGCGCGCTATGGTCGCCCCGCGCCATGCGCTACATGGACGATAAGGATATCAGCGCTATCGACACCGCAATGGCTGTGCTGGTGCAGCCCCTGGTCGAGGCCGACTCCTCGGGCGGCGGCCTCAGCGAGACCGCGGATGGCGGCATGTCGATCAGCGCCACCTGGGGCTTCGGCGAAGCCCTGGCGCAAGGCGAAGTTGTACCCGACCGCTATGATCTGTCGCCCGAAGGCGAACTACTGGAAGTCGTCAACGGTCAGGAATTCGAACATAGCGCCCATTGCCACGTCCATCATGGCGGCGGTGCGCCGGCCCAGAAACATTCGCATGATCACGATCACGACCATGATCATGACGCACCCGCCAAGAAACAATGCCTGAACGCGGCGCAGGTGGCCGAGCTTGCCGGCTATATGAAGACCGCCCAGGAGATGATGGGCCAGCCGGTCGAAGTCGAGTGGGCGGCCAACAGCGACGGCATCAAGATGCTGCAGGCCCGGCCCTTGCATGTGCGCGAAGCTCATGTGCCGGACGAAATCTGGCACGGAAAACCCAGCCTGCGCGGCCATCCTGGCGGAATCGGTTGGGCGGCGGGGCGCGCCTGCGTGGTAAGCTGCGAATGCGAGATCGCCCGCATCAATCCCGGCGACATATTAGTGACCAAAGTTGCCGGTCCGGCGTTGGCGAGCGTTCTGCCAAGGGTATCCGGCATCATTGCCGAGCTTGGTGGCAGCACATCGCATCTGGCCTCGTTGGGCCGCGAACGCGGCATCCCCATGGTACTCGGCGTTCCCAAGGCGACTCAAACCATCGCCGATGGGGCGATGGTGGCCGTCGACGGCGTTGCCGGCGAAGTCCGCTGGATGCCAATCGGGACTGTCTGAACCGAGGAGCTTGCGTGTGGCCGACGTTGCGGTTGCAGTTCTGGCAACATTGGATAGCAAGGGGGCCGAGGCGCAGTTCGTCTGCGAGGCGCTAACCCGCGCTGGTGTTCAGCCGCGTTTGATCGATCTATCCCTGCGACCCCACACCGTCGAAGGCGCCGATATTACCGGGGGTGAACTGGCGCAGGCCGGCGGCGCCAGTTGGGACGGTTTGGCCGAACTCGACCGTAACCGGGCGGCTGAAATCATGGTCGCCGGTGGGGCGAGTATTCTGCGCGAACGGTTCCGGTCCGGCGACATCGGCGGGGTTATCGGCCTGGGTGGCGCCAATGGCACCTCCATGGCGTGCTCGATGATGCGGGCGCTGCCGCCCTTGGTGCCCAAGGCGATGGTCAGCGCCGTGGCCGCCACGGCGGCCGTGCAATGGTATGTGGCGGAAAGCGATATCATCATGTTCCCCTCGATCGGCGATTTTACCCTCAACCGGATTACCCGTGGCGTTCTCGAGAATGCCGCCAACGCCGTCGCGGCGATGGCCCTGGCGCGGGCTGCCAACGGCGCCAAGGTGGCCGAAGATCCACCGCTGATCGGCATTTCGTCCTTTGGCGGCACGGCGGGCTGCGTCGACCGGGTGACCGAGCGGCTCCTCGCGTTGGGCTATGAGGTGATCCATTTTCATGCCTCAGGGCCGGGCGGCAAGGCGCTCGAATCTCTTGCGCAGCAGGGTGAGTTGGCCGGGGTGATCGATATCACCACCCACGAACTCACCGACCTGCTGGTCGACGGGGTCTATAGTGCGGGCGAAACGCGGCTAACTTCTGCCAGCGCGGCCGGTCTGCCCCAGGTGATCGTGCCGGGCGCCATCGATCATTCGAATTTCTGGGTCGGGATGGTGCCGGAGAAGTTCGCCGACCGGGAATTCTTCCAATACAACGCGCAGAACATCCTGATGCGCACCAATAGGGAAGAATGCGCGGCGCTGGGCCGCCTGATGGCGGCGCGGTTGAACCAGTCGAAGGGCGATTTCGAGGTTCTGATCCCCAAGCGCGGCTATAGTGAACACACCAAACGCCGGACCCATGATCTCGCCGGTAACGATGCCGGTACCTGGGATCAGCCCGATGTCGACGGCATATTTGCCACCGTACTCCGAGAGCATTTGGAAAAGGGCCGTCTCCAAGAGCTCGATCTGCACATCAACGATCCTGAATTCGCCGATGCCTGCCTCGACTCGTTCCTGCGGTTGATGAAGGCCTAGCGGCGCTCCCGCCGATATTTTTTAAAGAGGTTACACGTGGCATTAGATATTCCCGTCGAACATTATGAAACCGATGTGCTGGTGGTCGGCGGTGGCGCCGCCGGCGCCATGGCGTGCTTCGAGTGCGCCGATGCCGGCGTCAAAGTCGTTTTGGCGGGCAAAAGCCGGCCGCCGAGCGGCACCACCTCGGTGGCGCGTGGCGGGTTCGCCGCCGCCATGGGGCCCGGCGACAGTCCGGCGCTGCATCTGGCGGAAATTCTCGAACATGGCGGCGAGCTGATCGATCCCGAACTGGCGAGGGCCTGGTGCGAAGGCATCATCGACGTGGTCAACGATCTGCGCGCATGGGGCGCCGAATTCGTCACCAAGGAAAACGGCGAACTCGACCTCAAGATGTTCCCCAACCACAGCCATCCGCGCGCGGTCCATCACTTCGATACCACCGGCAATATGGTGACCAAGACCCTGGCGAAAAAATTGCGACCCGATCAACGCATCGAGCAGCACGCCAATACCGCCGTCATGGATTTGATTGTTGAGGGCGGCCGCGTGGTTGGCGCCTGGGGTGTCAATTACGCTAAGGGCGGCCTGGTCGCCTATGCGGCGAAGCAGGTCATTCTGGCCACCGGCGGCGGCAGCGGCCTGTTCTACGTCAACGACAATCCGCCGCAGGTAACCGGTGACGGCTATGTGATGGGTTTCCGCGCCGGGGTGCCGTTGCTGGGCTGCGAGATGATCGATTTCCAGGCCATGTGCTGTTCGCCGGAGGAACTATTCGGCTTCGCGCCCCATCCCACCGGGTTCATCAATGCCGGCGCAGTGTTCCGCAACCGCGACGGCGAGCTTTTTCTCAAACGCTATTTCCCCGATACCGCCGAGCGCAGCACGCGCAGCGAAGTTATTCTGGCCATGGCCAAGGAAATCCATGCCGGGCGGGCGGGGCTGACCGGGGGCATCTTCATGGACGCCACGGAAGTGCCCATGGAAACCATCCAGAAGCAGATCCCCCACGTCTATAAGACCTGCCTGCATCGCGGCATCGATATCACCAAGACGCCGTTGGAAGTGGCGCCGGGCAGCCATACCTGGCTCGGCGGCTTGCAGATCAATGTCGATGGCAAGACGCCGTTGGACGGGTTGTGGGCTGCTGGCGAGACCGGCGGCGGCATCCATGGCGGCAACCGGATCGGCGGATCGGCCCTGTCGTCGGCCCTGGTGTTTGGACGTCGGGCCGGCAAGGCTGCCGCGGCGCTGGCCAAAACCGAAGGCGGCACGTCGGACAAGGTCGATGTGCCGGCCGAGGCCAGCGACATGCTGGCCGAACTGCTCGGGCGCGACGCGGGGCCGCTACAGGCCGATGTGCGTCTGCGCTGCCGCATGCTGGCCCATGAACAGCTTGGTTCGATCCGCAGCGCCGAAGGCTGTAATGCCGCGCTGGCCGAATATGCTCAGATCGAGGCGGAGGAAATTCCCCGCATGCGACTGTCCGACGAGGCGCGCAATTCCGAACGCGCCCGGGGACAGGAGCTGGAAAGCGCCCTCTCGGTGTCCAATCTAGCGTTATTGGGCCGTTTGCTCGCCACCGCATCGGTCGCCCGCGAGGAAAGCCGCGGCGCGCACTACCGTACCGACTTTCCCGATACCGACGACGAGAATTGGAGCGCCGTCACCCATCTGGAACAGGGACCGAACGGCGAGATCGTCCTCACCAAAGACCCGCTCAAGCAGGCCGCCGCCTAAACTCGGGAGCCTAGACGTGCTCCATGATGATTTTCATGCGTTGGGGGGCGTCGGTGCCGACCATTTCCATGGCCTGGCCGAGTTGATCGAGCGGCAGCACGTCGCTGATCAGCGGCTTTAGATCGACCTTTCTGCTGCCCATCAAGTCCAGGCAGGCGGCGAAGTCCTTATCGGTGGCGGCGCGGGCGTTGATGAACTGAATTTCCTTAAAATACATGTCGTAGAACGGCAGCGCACCCTCGGTGTTGGTGTGGATACCGTAGCCCAGCACGCGGCCGCCCAGGCGCACCAAATCCATCGCCTGGGCGAGGACCGACAGCTTGCCGGCGGATTCGATAACCAGGTCGGCGCCCAGCCCGTCGGTGGCGTCGAGCACGAGCTGTTTGGTGTTCTCGTCGGGCGCCAGGGTGATGTCGGCGCCGAGGCTATCGGCAACCTCGCGCTTCCAGGCGCTGCGGGTGATGCCGATGATGGTCTTGGCGCCGGCCGCCTTGGCGAGCTGAACATGGAGCAGGCCGCCGACCCCCAGGCCCAGGATCACCACCGTGTCGCCGGGCGCAATCGCCGCCATATCCTGAGCATGCTTGACCGTGGTCAGCACTTGGATGAGCGGCGCCTCGCGGTCGGAGATCGGGTCGGGCATGGCGAATATGTTCTTGCCCGGCGCCGAGACATATTCGGCGAACCCGCCATCCTGATCGCGGCCGATCAGCCCGCCATTGGGGCAAAGCTGCGTCTGGCCGATTCTGCAATGAAAGCAGGTGCCGCAATACAGCACCGGATCGACGATTACCCGCGACCCCGCCTGGGGGCTGTCCGAGCCCGCGGCCTCGACCACCTCGCCGATCATCTCATGTCCCATAATCAGGGGATAGGTGGCCGGAATGCCACCGGTGAAGATCTTCAGATCGGTGCCGCAGACGCCGGAATGGGTGACCCGAACAACGCTGTCGCCGGTATCGGCGTTGGGTTTTTCAACGTTTTCCAAGCTGACCGCGCTGGGCGCGCCGAGTACCATTGCCTTCATTGTCTCTCTCCCGTTTTCCTTATGGCGCGCTAGTCGTCCAACACTTTCGGATTGACCGGGAATTTCGGCCGTTCGCCACCTAGAACCGCTGCAACGTCGGTGGCCACGGTGGTCTGCAGATCGAGCAGGGCATCCTCGGAATAGAAGCCGGTGTGGGGCGTCAGGATGACGTCGTCGCGGCCGAACAGCGGATTGTCGGCGGCCGGCGGTTCCTGCGGCAGAACATCCAGCGCGGCGCCGCCGATTTCGCCGGCGTCGAGCGCTTTGGCCAGCGCGTCGATGTCGACCAGAGGTCCGCGCGACGTGTTGATCAGCAGCGCGTCGTTTTTCATTTTGGAGAACGCCTCCGTGCTGAACATGTTTTCGGTTTCCGGGGTCAGCGGCGCGTGGACCGAAATATAGTCGGAGCGCGCGTAAAGCTCGTCCAGATCGACTTTTTCGGTGTTGAACTTGGCGAAGGTTTCGTCGGGCGCATAGGGATCGGCGGCGATGGTCTTGATGCCGAAGGCCTGTGCCTTGCCGATGATCGCCTGGGCGATATTGCCGATGCCGACCAGACCCAGGGTGCGGCCCTTGAAGCGGCGGATCGGCACCACGGCCGGCATTTCCCAGCGCCCGCTATGGACCATGGCATTGGATAAGGGGATTTTCCGCGCCAGCGACAGCAGGGTGGTCATGGCGTGGTCGGACACTTCGTCGAGGCAATAGAGCGGCGCGTAGGTCACCACGATGCCGGCGTTCGTCGCCGCCTCAATGTCGATATTGTCGGTGCCAACGCCGAACCGGCCGATGACCTTGCAGTTTTCCAGCCCGGCGATGACCTCGGCGGTCATCTGGGCGTAGGTCACGAACACCGCTTCGGCATTTTGCGCGACAGCCAAAATGTCGTCCTTGCTCGGCGTTTCGGCCCGGACAAGTTCGACGTCCAAACTCGCGAGTACCTGCTCGGCCGGTTCCCAGTTGGGGAATACCGTGTCAGCGATAGCAACCAATATCTTGCTCATTTTATCCTCTTGTCTCGTATTGCTGTTGGAGCGAACCCGAAGCCCCGCGGTCGAGACCGAAAGCTCATGGCGTCTTGGGCTGGATATAAAATAAAAATAACGGCGATGCTATCCCCAGGGCCCTATCATCGAGTCCTAGGCAGCGGCGTGAACCCACACGCCATCGTCGCGGGTCTGCCGGTTGATGCGGCCCAGGGTGATCAAATGATTGAGATGGGCCAGGGTCTCGGTGACCGCCAGACTGGATTGCAGCCCGTCCAGATCGGGCGAGAAGGACTGGCGGGCCACGCCGTAGGCGGTTGCCGGTTTGTCGCAGACGCCGGCCATCGCATCGAGGCGCTCATCATGGTGCGCGGCGAGTTGGTCGAGGCGAAAATGCAGCCCGTAAAAGGGTTCGTTGTGCGACGGCAGAACAAGTGTTGTGTTGGGTAACTGGGCGCGGAACGACGCTGTGGTGACCAGAAAATCGCCCAGCGGATTGTCGCCGCCATCGCCGGGAAACAGCGAGATATTGGGCGATATACGCGGCAACACCTGGTCGCCGGCAATCAGGACGTCCAGCTCGGCGCAATAAAGCGATACATGTTCGGGCGCGTGGCCACGGCCGATCAGCACCTGCCAGCTCTGCCTGCCGATTTCGAACGTCATGCCGTCGCTGAGCGTGGTGTGCAGATCGGGGGTCGGGCTCATGCGCTCATTATAGCCCGACCACAGGGAATGGGTTTCGGCGATCATATCGCCCGGGCAGCCGGCCTGGTGAAAGAACGACAACACGTCTTCAGACCATGCCGGGTCCGGGCCGCCGGCCAGCAGCCGGGTACGGCGCCATTCCAGATCGCTCATCCACAGTTGCGCGGCGAAGCGGTCGGTGAGCCATCCGGCCAGACCGGCATGGTCGGAATGGAAGTGGGTGACGATGATCCGCTTGATCGGTTTTCCGCCGAGATGCTGGTCGATGATTTGGTCCCACGCCTGGCGCGCTTCATCCATCGCCATGCCGGTATCGACCAGGGTCCAGCCATCGCCGTCTTCGAGCAGCCATAGATTGATATGGTTGAGGCGAAACGGCAGCGGCATGCGCAGCCAGAATATGCCGGGGGCGACCTGCTGCGGGGTGCCGGCCTCGGGGATGGTTTCGAACGGATATTCGATCATGCGGTCATATCATCAGCTGCGGCGGGCAAAGGAAAGGGGCCGCACGGTGCGGCCCCGATCGCTTAACGTGTCTGGCTGGATTTAGGCCCAGGAACTTAAGCCTTGTATTTGACAACCTTGCTGCGGTGCTCGCCAAGACCTTCGACGCCGCAGGTAACGACATCGCCAGCCTTGAGATATACCGGAGGCTTCATGCCCAGGCCGACGCCCGACGGGGTGCCGGTATAAATGACATCGCCGGGGAACAACGTGATCATCTTGCTCATATTGCTGATGATCGCCGCGCAGTTGAAAATCATGTCGGCGGTGCTTTCGTCCTGGTAACGCTTGCCGTTCACTTCCAGCCACAGATTGAGCTTTTGCGGGTTGCCGACTTCGTCAGATGTCACCAGCCAAGGCCCCAGCGGCGCGAAGGTGTCGGGGCTCTTGCCCATGATCCATTGCAGACCGCCATGCTCGAGCAGAAATGCGCGTTCCGACACTTCGTTGCCGGTGGCGTAGCCGGCGACATAGTTC
>JABDJY010000402.1 GCA_013003285.1 Alphaproteobacteria bacterium
CCGTAGTCCCGGCAGCGGCCAGCGCGTCGGCAAACGCCACGCCTTCGTCGTGCAGGACATCGCATTCCGCCGTGATCACCAGGGCCGGCGGCAGGCCCGATAGGTCGGCCGCCTTGACCGGCGAAGCGCGCCAATCGGCCATGTCTTCTGGGCCGCGCAGATAATGGTCCTGGAACCACAGCATGCCGGCCTCGGTCAGTGGCCCGAAACCCGTCGCATAGTTCTTGTACGAGGCCGAGTCGCAGGCGTAATCGGCCAGCGGATAGACCAGGATCTGCGTCACCAGTGCCGGTCCGCCAGCGTCGCGCGCCATCAAGGCAACGACGGCGGCAATGTTCGCCCCCGCGCTATCGCCCCCCACCGCGACGGCATTTTCGTCGGCGCCGATCGTGGCGGCGTTGGCGACGAGCCATTGGGTGGCGGCGAAGGCATCGTCGATGGCAGCGGGAAATTTATGCTCCGGCGCCAAGCGGTAATCGACCGAAGCAACTAGGCATCCGGCGTTTACGCAAAGGGCGCGGGCGACTTCGTCATGGCTGTCGAGGCTGCCGATCACATGACCGCCGCCGTGAAAGTAGACCAGTATCGGTAGCCTACCCTCAGATGCGTCAGGGGGCCGATAGAGCCGCACCGCCATCTGGCCGGCCGGTCCGGGCAGGCGGATATCTTCGATATTGCCAACCGGCGTGCGCTTTTCGTCCGGCACTTTTGCCACCATGTCGAACTGCACGCGCGCATCGACCGGCGACATTTCGACCACCGGCTTGAGATCGGCCTCCGCCATTTTCGCTATCAGCGTGACGACTTGTGGATGCAGGGCCATAATGGCGCTCCCCCCTGTTAGGTTCGTCAGCCGACTTACCGCGGCTGTTGGCCAACAGTTTAGATCAGTATCAAGCCAGAATGAACTAGGGACGCGCGCCATGTATGAAATCAACATCCCCGAAATCCACGCCGAAGTCACCGCCGCCCATGACCGCTACGAGCAGGCCCTGACCGAGAACGATATCGCGGTCCTCGACGAGCTGTTCTGGGACAGCCCTCATACAATGCGGTTCGGCATTACCGAGAACCTATATGGCCATGACCAGATTGCCGCCTTTCGAAGCGCGCGCGCGACCGACAATCTGGCGCGTGAAGTTCCACGGGTGACCATCACCACCTATGGCCGTGACTACGCCACCGCCAATCTCGAATTCACCCGTAAAACCACCGACCGCATTGGTCGCCAGAGTCAGACCTGGCTGCGCACCGACGAGGGATGGCGCATCGTCGCCGCCCATGTCAGCCTGATGGTCATGCCGACCGGTTAGCGGCCGTAACCCTACGTGCCCCAGCGCAGCGCCAGCGGGTCCACATCGCGCGCCAGCTCAAGCAGCCCGGCCCGTGTCGCATCGTCGAGCGGTGCGAAGGGGTGGCGCACCGCGTCGCTGCGAATTACGCCGCCCGCCATCATCACCGCCTTGGCGGCGCGTAGATTGCACTGGCGGTTTTCGAAGTTGATCAGCGGCAGGATGCGCCCGTACGCAGCGTTTGCCGCCGCGTGATCGCCGGCGAGATAGCTGGTGACGACCGGTTTGATCAAATCGGGCAACAGGGCGCTGGGCATGGTGCCGGTGGCGCCGGCGGCGAGATCGGCCATCAATGTAATCGACTCCTCGCCGTCGAACGGTCCGGCGATGGCGTCGCCGCCGGCGGCGATGAGCGCCCGCAGCTTTGCCGCGGTGCCGGGCATCTCGATCTTGAAATAGCGCACCAGCGGGATCTCGCGCGCCAGCCGGGCCAGAAAACCGACGCTCAGGGCAACGCCGCTCAACGGCGCGTCCTGCACCATGACCGGCAGACCTCCCGCATCGGCGACGGCGGCGAAATGCTCGAACATGCCCTGTTCGTCGGACCGCAACAGGGCGCCGTGATAGGGCGGCATCAACATCAGCGCCTGGGCGCCGGCGGCCGCGGCGCGGCGCGCCCGTTCGACGACGATGCGGGTGCCATAGTGGCTAGCGGTAACAATGACAGGGACCCGCCCGGCCACCTGTTCGAGGCAAAGATCGAGCAAAATCTCGCGCTCGTTATCAGACAGGGCGAACTGCTCGGAATAATTGGCCAGGATGCAAATGCCGTCGACCCCCTGGTCGATCATGCAATCGAGCACCCGGCGCTGGCCATCCAGATCGAGATCGCCATTCGCCGCAAACGGCGTCGGCGCGATCGGGAAGACGCCGCGAAAAGGTTCAGGAGCGGTGAGCTCAGTCATCAACTTTATTCAGTGTTATTGTGTGGGCTTCAACATCCCACATACCGCGCCAGATCTCGGGGTACAATGCCCGTTGGATGCTTACCAGAGAAACCGTCTGATTTGAGGGCTATCGTTTACGACTGGGACGCCGCATTGCCAATGGCATTGCCGAAGGCGCCAAAATAATCGGTCAGACCCTGGCCCAGGCTCAGCATTCCCGCCGCGCCGACAATGGCGATAAACACGATCAGGAAAGCATACTCGGACGCAACGGCACCGCGGGTTTCCCGCTGTAAGCTAAACAGGACGCTAAAAATATAGTTAAGAGCGTGCATCATTACTCTCCCGGCAACTTTTGATGGGTCAAGTTTAGCACTAAATTACTGAAAAGTCGCGCTATGACCGCATAGTCAGAAAGCCAGGGAATACTTAATTTTGGCTAAATTCCCGAAGTAATGGTGCGCCATGGCCGGTTCGAAATCCCAACCCGGTGCGTCGCGCCGTTCGGGCGCCGTTCGGGGTCGTCTTTAGGCCTTCCCCTCATAGACTTCGATGACCCGGCCGGCGTCATCCTTGCCCCAGCCGGCGGCCTCGGCACGCTGGAACATTTTGCGCGCGGCGGGCACGACCTGCAGATCGATGCCATGTTCTTTCGCCAGATCGATGGCGAGGCCCATATCCTTGACGAAAATCTCTACCGCGCCCTGCGGCGTGAAATCGCGTTCGAACAGACGCGGCGCAAGCTGGTTGAGCATGGTGCCACGGACCGAGCCCTTCGACAGGCAATGCATCATAACCTCGTGCGACAAACCGGCACGCTCGCCGGTCAAGATCATCTCGGCAATCAGGGCGGTACTCGAATTGACGAACAGGTTGGTGACCACCTTCATGATGCCGCCGCTGCCCGAGGGGCCGGTATGGGTCGCATCGGCCGATAGGGCCTCGAGGATCGGCTGCACGCGCTGAAAGATCGCCGCGTCGCCCCCCACCATGAAGGTGATGGTGCGGGCATCGACGGCGCCGTGCGAGCCCGAGATCGGTGCATCGAGCATTTCGATACCGCTCGCGGCGAGCTTATCGGCAAGCTGCTTGCTGAAGGCCGGCGGCATGGTGCTCATCTCCACATGGATGAGGCCTGCCTTATCGGCCTTATCGATAC
>JABDJY010000094.1 GCA_013003285.1 Alphaproteobacteria bacterium
CCATCGTCTCGGTCGGCAATGCCGCCCATCTCGAAGTCGCCGATTATCTGGCCTATCTCGGCGAACAGTACGATTGCACCTGCGTGTTGCTCTACATCGAATCGATTAGCGACACGGAACGGTTCGCCCAGGTCGCGCGCTCGGTCGCAGCCAAGAAACCGGTGGTCGCCATGGTCGGCGGCCGCACCGCACAAGGCGGCAGCGCGGTGCGCAATCATACGGGCGGCATCGCCATGCCCGACGCCGAAGCGCAAACCTTCCTGGCCTCGTGCGGCGTCATCCGGGTCAAAAGCCTGCGCCACTTATTGTTGGCGGCGAAGGGCTTTGGGTTCCACCCGCAAGGCATCGGTAAGCGGGTTTTGCTGTTTTCCAACTCCGGCGGGCCCGGCGTCATCACCACCGACCGGTTGATCGACGAGGGGATGGGAATGCCGCCGCTGCCCGGCGCCTATGCCACCGAACTGGCGGCCCTCTTGCCGCCCGAGGCCGCCGTGGCCAACCCTATCGATATGCTTGCCGACGCCCGCGAAGACCGCTTCAGTCCGGCGTTTGAGTCCGCGCTACGCCATGCCAGCGGTCAGTTCGACGCCATTCTGATGATCCATGTGGTGCCCTTCATGGTCGATGCCGGGCCGATCATCGACGAGCTGGCCCGCGTCGCCAAGGATGCCCCAATGCCCTTGTTCCATTCCATGATGGGTACGCTGGAGCACAAGCAGAATTGGTTCGCGACCATGGAAAGCGCCGGGGTGGCGATGTTCAACGATGCCGAGGAAATGGCCGAGACCGCCGCCATTCTGGCCCAATACCCGCCGCTGAAAGCGGCGGTAACCGCCTAGGGTTCGGGGCCATGGACGAAAGCAATCGCATCATCGTCGCCGGTGGCGGCCCGGCCGGGTTGATCACCGCCCTGGCGCTGGCCCAGCAGGATATTCCCGTGCTCATGCTGGAGACCCAGCCCATTCCAGTCGATCACCGAAGGGCGACGACATTTCACCCCCCGACCCTCGAATATCTGCGCCAGCTCGGTGCCGTGGATAGCGTCATCGAGAATGGCCGAATTACCCCGATCTGGCAGTTCCGCGATCGCAAGGAAGGTCTGGTCGCCGAATTCGACCTTGCCGCCATCAAGGACGAGACCGACTATCCGTACCGGGTGCAGTACGAGCAGATGAACCTGAACAAGGTGCTCTACCGCATGCTCGATGATTACGACCATGTGGATATCCGCTTCGGGCACGAAGTCCTCAGCGCTGACCAGGACGCCGACGGCGCCTGGGTGCAGGTCAAGACGCCGGATGGCGAACAGACATTGTCCGGCCTGTTTGTGGTCGGCGCCGATGGCGCGCGCTCCAACGTCCGACGGGCGCTGGGTATCGGCTTCGAAGGTTTTACCTACGAGGAAAAAATCGTCCAATACGGCACCCATTTCGATATCGGCGCGGCGCTGCCCGATGTCTCCGGGGTCGCCTATATCTCCGACCCGGATGAATGGTGCGTGCTGTTACACCTGCCGGAATATTGGCGCATTTCGTTCTCCTCGCGCGACGGCGAAGACGATGAGACAGCGCTGCGCGACGATGTGGCCGAAGCCCGCATGGCGGCGTTCCTCGGCCAATCGGGTGCGACGGTCGCCCTGCAGCGCTCGATCTGGCGCATCCATCAGCGTGTCGCCGACGATTTTCGCAAAGGCCGGATCGCCCTGGTCGGCGATGCCGCCCACATCAACAGCCCCATGGGCGGCATGGGCATGAATTCCGGCGTCCACGACGCCGTGAACCTGGCCGAAAAGCTGGGCCAGATCTGGCGTAGCGAAGCTGATGACAGCATACTCGACCGCTACTCCCGCCAGCGCCGCCATGTCGCCCTGGAAGATGTGCGCCAACAGACCATCCGCAATACCAAGTTCCTCAACGAAAAAGACCCCGCCGCCCGCCGCGCCAGCCAGGACGCCATGCGCGCGGCTGCCGAGGACCCGGAAAAGCGCCGCGCCTTTCTGATGGGATCATCCATGCTCGCCGGCCTGCGCGCCGCCAACGCTATGGAGTGAGACAACTATCGACCGGCTTCCGGGGTTTGTCCCAATTCCTATCGTTTTAACTAAACGTACCCCCCACCCCATCCCTCCCC
>JABDJY010000418.1 GCA_013003285.1 Alphaproteobacteria bacterium
TTTGTGGACTGGGTCTCTGCCTACTCGCTTTCGCCGCCGGGCGCTGTCTTACGCATGACCATGAGCGCGCGCGGCGCGCTGGAGCCGCCCAAGCCGGTGCGGACCTATGCCGCGACAACATCGCCGCTCGACCAGCCGCCAGGCTTGCGGATAACGCCGGCGCGAAAGCGGGTGTTGGATGTCCTCGCCGAGGGCCCGCCGCGAACCATGCCCGACCTGACCCGAGAAGCCGGGGTTGGCGCCAGTGTCGTCAAGGGCCTCGCTGCAGCGGGGGCAATTAGCGCGCTGGACTTGCCACCGGGCGCGACCTTTGTACCGCCGGACCCCGACCACCCGGCCGTCGATCTATCGGCGGAACAGCAAGCGGCCGCTTCATCGCTCAGCCAACAGGTCGACGCCGAAGCATTTGCCGTGACCCTACTCGACGGGGTCACCGGATCAGGTAAGACGGAAGTCTATTTCGAAGCCATTGCGTCGGCCCTGCGTCTCGGCCGCCAAGCGCTGGTGCTGCTACCGGAAATCGCACTGACGCCACAATGGTTCGACCGCTTCGCGCGGCGCTTCGGCACCGAACCGGTGGTCTGGCACTCCGACCTCAGCCAATCGCGACGGCGGCTCGCCTGGCGCGCCGTGGCCACCGGCGAGGCGCGTGTAGTCGTCGGTGCGCGCTCGGCGCTGTTTTTGCCCCTCGACGAATTGGGCGTGCTGATCGTCGATGAAGAACATGAGGCGGCTTATAAACAGGCGGACGGCGTGTCCTATCATGCCCGTGACATGGCGATCGTGCGGGCGCAACTGATCGGCTGCCCGATCATACTCGCCACCGCCACGCCTTCGCTGGAGACCCGCGTCAATGTGGCCCGCGAGCGGTATGGCCGGCTGGTGCTGCCCGAGCGGTTTGGCGTCGCCAAACCGCCAACGGTGGAAGCGGTCGATATGCGCGAAAGCGGTCTCAAGGCCGACGAATTCATTTCGCCGGCGTTGCGCGCAGCAATGCTGGAAACCTTGGCGGCTGGTGAACAAACCCTGCTCTTCCTGAACCGGCGCGGTTATGCCCCCCTTACCCTGTGTCGAACCTGCGGTCATCGGTTCGAATGCCCGAGCTGCAGCGCCTGGCTGGTCGAACATCGCTTCCGCCGCCAATTGCAATGCCACCATTGCGGCTATAACGCGCCGGTCCCCAAGGCCTGCCCCCACTGCGAAGCAGAGGACTCCCTGGCGGTCTGCGGTCCCGGCGTCGAGCGCATCGAAGAAGAAGTAGCGAAAATCGCCCCTGACGCGCGGTTCGGCGTGATGACCAGCGATACCATGCGCGGACCGGAAGCCGCGCTGGAGTTGGTACGCACCATCGAGGCCCGCGAAATCGATATTCTGATCGGCACCCAGATGGTCGCGAAAGGCCACCATTTCCCCCACCTCACCCTGGTCGGGATTATCGATGCGGATCTGGGCCTAAGCGGCGGCGATTTACGCGCCAGCGAGCGCACCTATCAGGTACTCCATCAGGTCGCCGGCCGGGCCGGACGCGCCGAGCGGCCGGGGCGGGTCATCGTGCAGACCCACCAGCCAGAGCATCCGGTCATGCAAGCGATGATCAGCGGCGACCGTGAGGCCTTCATGCAATTGGAAGAAGATAGTCGCGCCGTGGGTAGCTGGCCGCCCTTTGGCCGGCTCGCCGCGATCATCGTCTCGAGCCGTGACGGCGCGGCCGCCGATGGGGTCGCCGCCGCGTTGGCCCGCATGGCGCCGACCGGCGCCGATATACAGGTGTTGGGTCCGGCGCCGGCCCCCTTGGCCATGCTGCGCGGCCAGCACCGCCGCCGGCTGTTATTGAAAACCGCGCGTGACCAACCGGTGCAGCCGCTGCTGCGCGCCTGGTTGTCGCAAGTCATCGTCCCCGCCCGCGCCCGGGTGCGGGTTGACATCGATCCCTACAACTTCCTCTAACCCATTCTCTGATCGCACGATTCTTAGCGCGGCGAAATGTCGCCACCAGGGTAGGGATCAAAGGCGCAGATTTCTGCGCTTTTTCGCTACCCCCAAACTTGCCACCGCGAATAGCGTGTGCTACCAAGCGCCTGCTTCTCCGGCGGCTAAAGTTTAGTTGGCGAGGGCCCCTTAATTTCACATAGAAATCAAAGGGTTATAATTTTTTCTAGGGCATTTCCGAATTTCGCCGGGGGGCCGCCAAAAGTGGCGACGCAATCAAACGTAGCAAGCGAAATCGCCGAGCGTTACGCTTCGGCTGTTTATGAGCTGGCCGATGAGGCGCGGGTTCTCGATGAGACCGCGGCCGATCTGAAAAGCATTAAAGGCATGCTGAGCGAGAGCACTGACTTGCAGACGCTCATCCGCTCGCCGCTCATCGACGCCGACGTCAAAGCAAATGCGATGGAGGCCATCCTCGAACAAGGTGGCGCCAGCGACCTGACGCGCCGCTTCGTGGCGGTCATCGCCCGCAATAACCGGCTGGCGGTCTTGCCGTCGACCATCGATGCATTCCTCGCCGAACTGGCGGGTCGCCGCGGTGAGATCACCGCCGAGGTCACCTCGGCGCAACCGCTAAAACAAACGCAATTGGACGCGGTCACCAACGCTTTGCGCGCTGCGCTGGGTGGCAAAGTGACCGTCGACGCAAAACTCGATCCTTCGCTTATCGGCGGCCTGGTTGTCCGGGTCGGCTCGCGCATGATCGATGCGTCGCTTAAATCAAAACTGCAGCGCCTGCAGTTGGCCATGAAAGGGGCTCAGTAATGGAAATTCGTGCCGCGGAAATTTCGGCGATCCTTAAGGACCAGATCGCCAATTTCGATGCAGGATCCGACGTTTCCGAAATCGGCCAAGTGCTGTCGGTAGGTGACGGTGTCGCGCGTGTTTACGGGCTCGACAATGTCCAGGCCGGCGAGATGGTCGAATTTCCCGGTGGCATTAAGGGCATGACCCTGAACCTGGAGACCGACAATGTCGGTATCGTCATCTTCGGCGATGACCGAGACATTAAGGAAGGCGATACGGTCAAACGGACCGGCGATATCGTCGACGTGCCGGTTGGCAAGGCCTTGTTGGGTCGCGTCATCGACGCGCTGGGCAATCCGATTGACGGTGCCGGACCGGTGGAAACCACCGAGCGCCGTCTGGTCGAAGTGAAGGCGCCGGGCATTATCCCGCGCCAATCGGTGTCCGAGCCCATGCAGACCGGCCTCAAGGCGCTTGATTCGCTGGTGCCCGTTGGCCGCGGCCAGCGCGAATTGATCATTGGTGACCGGCAGACCGGCAAAACCGCCGTCGCCATCGACACCATCCTCAATCAGAAGGCGATCAACGAGTCGGACGACGAATCGAAGAAGCTCTACTGCATCTATGTGGCCATCGGCCAGAAGCGTTCCACGGTGGCGCAGGTCGTCAAGACCCTGCAAGACACCGGCGCCATGGATTATACCGTCGTCGTCGCCGCAACGGCCTCCGAACCGGCGCCGCTGCAGTTCCTGGCACCTTATGTGGGCTGCGCGATTGGCGAGTATTTCCGCGACAATGGCATGCATGCTGTCATCATTTATGACGATTTGTCCAAGCAGGCCACGGCCTACCGTCAAATGTCGCTGTTGCTTCGTCGCCCGCCGGGACGTGAAGCCTATCCCGGCGACGTTTTCTACGTCCATTCGCGCCTGCTCGAGCGCGCCGCGAAGATGAACGCCGACAATGGCTCCGGATCGCTGACCGCCCTGCCGGTCATCGAGACCCAGGCCAACGATGTGTCGGCCTATATTCCGACCAACGTCATTTCGATCACCGACGGGCAGATCTTCCTCGAGACCGACCTGTTCTATAAGGGCGTTCGTCCGGCGATTAACGTCGGCCTGTCGGTCAGCCGCGTTGGTTCCGCCGCCCAGTCGAAGGCGATGAAAAAGGTCGCCGGCACGATTAAGCTCGAACTCGCCCAGTTCCGCGAGATGGAAGCCTTTTCGCAGTTCGCCTCCGATCTCGATCAGGTCACCCAGCGTCTATTGGCGCGCGGTGCGCGTCTGACCGAATTGCTGAAGCAGCCGCAATATTCGCCGATGCCGGTCGAAGAACAGGTTATAGCGATCTATGCCGGTGTGCGCGGCCATATCGATGAAGTCCCGATCGCCGACATCAATCGCTTCGAGGGTCAGTTGCTCGACCATATTCGCAGCAATCATGCAGATATACTGGCGTCGATCCGCGATACCGGCGATCTGAACGAAGATGTCGATGGCCGCTTGGGCGAAGTCGTCTCGGCGTTCGTCAAGACATTCGCCTAAACGCTGTAACGGAACCGGATTAGCGGGCGTCACGTAACATGCCAAGCCTCAAAGACCTTAGGGTCCGTATTACGTCGGTAAAGTCGACCCAGCGCATCACATCGGCGATGAAGATGGTTGCGGCGGCAAAACTGCGCCGTGCTCAGGAGCAAGCCGAGGCCTCGCGCCCCTATGCGGAACGCATGGAACGCATGCTGGGGTCGGTCGCCGCCAGCGTCAGCGACGTTTCCAGCGCACCGCCTTTATTGGCAGGCACCGGCAAGGACGATGTCCATCTGCTTGTCATCATGACCACGGACCGTGGCTTGTGCGGCGGCTTCAATACCAATATCGGCCGCTGGGCGCGCCAGCAGATCCGCAGTCTGGTGTCCGACGGCAAGCAGGTCAAATTGCTGATCGTCGGCCGTAAAGGGTTCGGCATGCTGCGGTCGGAATTTGGCAGCATGATCATCGATACGATCGAGGATACCGCCAAGCCGACGCCGAAATTCGACACCGCGGCGGCAATCGCCAGCCGGGTCACCACCATGTTCGATGATGGCGAGTTCGACGTTTGCACCATCGTCTATAACCGCTTCGAATCGGCCCTGTCACAGATCGTCACACCATTGCAGTTGATCCCGTTCTCGCAGGACGCTGCCGGCGACGACAAGAAAGAAGACGACGCGGCGACCGGCGACGGCCCGAATGTGGCTTACGATTACGAACCGGAAGAAAACGCGATCTTGGCAGAACTTTTACCGCGCAACCTATCGGTCCAGGTATTTCGGGCGATGCTCGAATCCTTTGCCTCGGAACAGGGTGCGCGCATGGCGGCGATGGACAATGCGACACGGAATGCCGGGGATCTGATCGATCAGTTGACGATCAACTACAACCGCACCCGACAAGCCTTCATCACCAAGGAATTGATTGAAATTATTTCCGGCGCAGAGGCGCTTTAGCCAACACCAGAATAAGCCCCCTGGGCCAGGAGAAAGCAGATGGCGAAAAATATAGTCGGCAAAATCACGCAGGTGCTGGGCGCCGTTGTGGACGTTCAGTTCGAAGGCGATCTTCCGCCGATTCTGAACGCGCTCACCGCCGACAATCACGGCAACCAATTGGTGCTCGAAGTGGCGCAGCATCTGGGTGAGAACACCACCCGCTGCATCGCCATGGACACCACCGACGGGATGGTCCGCGGCGCCGAGGTGATCGATACCGGCGCGCCAATCAGCGTGCCCGTTGGTCCCGAGACATTGGGCCGCATCATCAACGTGATCGGTGATCCGGTCGACGAACGCGGCCCCATCGGCCACAAGAAAACCATGCCGATCCATCGCTCCGCCCCCCCATTTACCGAGCAATCGACGGAAACCGAACAGCTGGTCACCGGCATTAAGGTCGTCGACCTGCTGACGCCCTACGCCAAGGGCGGCAAGATCGGCCTGTTCGGCGGCGCCGGCGTTGGCAAGACCGTGCTGATCATGGAACTGATCAACAATGTCGCCAAGGGCCATGGCGGTTACTCAGTGTTCGCCGGTGTCGGCGAACGCACCCGCGAAGGCAACGATCTTTATTACGAAATGATCGATTCCGGCGTTATCGTGCCGGACGGCGACTCCAAGGCGGCGCTGGTGTACGGCCAAATGAACGAGCCTCCCGGCGCCCGCGCGCGCGTCGGCCTGACCGGTCTGACCCTGGCGGAATATTTCCGCGATGAAGAGGGCCAGGACGTGCTGTTCTTCGTCGATAACATCTTCCGTTTCACTCAAGCCGGCTCCGAAGTGTCGGCCCTGTTGGGCCGCATCCCCTCGGCGGTGGGCTATCAGCCGACCCTAGGCACCGATCTGGGTACCCTGCAGGAACGCATTACCTCGACCAACAAGGGATCGATCACGTCGGTGCAGGCGATCTACGTGCCGGCTGACGATTTGACCGATCCGGCGCCGGCCACCACCTTCTCGCATCTTGATGCGACGACGGTGTTGTCGCGGCAAATCGCCGAGCTGGGCATCTACCCTGCGGTCGACCCGCTCGACTCCACCAGCCGAATTCTCGATCCGCGGATCGTCGGTGACGAGCATTACGAAACCGCCCGTCAGGTCCAGGAAACCCTGCAGAGCTATAAGAGCCTTCAGGAAATCATCGCCATTCTGGGCATGGACGAACTGTCGGAAGAAGATAAGCTGACGGTTATGCGGGCGCGCAAAATTCAGCGCTTCATGTCGCAGCCCTTCCACGTCGCCGAAGTGTTCACCGGCACCCCCGGCAAGTTTGTCGGCCTGGAGGACACCATCAAGGGTTTCCGCGACATCGTCGCCGGCAATTATGACGATCTGCCCGAAGCCGCCTTCTACATGGTCGGCACCATCGAAGAGGCCGTCGAGAAGGCCCAAACAATGGCCGCAGAGGCCGCATAGGGAGCCGTAACGTGGCTGAAACAGCGGTTCAGTTCGAGCTGGTCTCGCCCGAACAACTTCTTCTCTCCGAGGATGTGGAGATGGTGGTTGTACCCGGCGGCGAAGGCGATTTCGGCGTGTTGCCCGGCCACTCGCCGATGATTTCGACGGTGCGGCCGGGGGTGATCCACGTTTTCGCCAGCGGCAGCGTCAGTTCACGAATATTTGTCGCCGGCGGGTTTGCCGAAGTCACCGGGAGCCGCTGCACGGTTTTGGCCGAAGAAGCCTTGGTGGTCGACGATATCGACCGGGCGCAGGTCGAAACGGATCTACAAAATGCGGTCGAGGATCTGGGTGGCGCCAGCGACCCAACCGAGCAAAAAGCGGCCGAAGACCGCGCGTCTACAGCCCGCGCCAAGCTCGCCGCCATCGACGCCCCGGTCTACCAGTAAACGGCCCAATACCCGTTTATACCGGGGCTGCCTCTCTAGCACCGGCGTGCCCATTGGCGCGATTTCGATACAAATATAGTTAATTTGCCCACGATCTTGGGCGCCATGCGCTTTGACCGTCTTGGCCGGCGGCGCTACAATTTTACCATTCGTGATTCGGGGGATTTGGCAGGAACTGCCGTAACGACGGACAGACAAGCGAGGGGCTTCGATGACGGACCATCCGAAACACTGGACGCTCGACGATATTCCTTGGGACAACTTCGACGCCTCGAAGGTGGATCCCGAGATGCTGCGCATCGTCAAAGGCGCCGCCCTAGTTGAGCATAATGGCGGCATCTACGCCGAATATCTCAGCAGCGTCTTCCACGATGACCCGGAATTCCAACAAGCCGCGAAACGGTGGGGTTCGGAAGAGGTGCAGCACGGCAAGGCGCTCGCCCGCTGGGCCAAATTGGCCGATCCCGAGTTCGACTTCGATAAACGCTTTGCCGACTTCTCTGCCAAGATCGTTCTGCCCACGAGCGCCGACCAGTCGGTCCGCGGCTCGCGCTGCGGCGAATTGGTGGCGCGCTGCATGGTCGAGGTCGGCACCTCGTCTTATTACACGGCCCTGCGCGAGGCTACCGACGAACCGGTTTTACGCGAGATTTGCCGCAACATCGCGCAGGACGAAATCCGCCACTACAAACTGTTCTACACCCACATGGCGCGCTATCGCGAGGTTGAGAAGCTGGGCGTTATTCGGCGTATCCTGGTTGGCATTAGCCGAATCAGCGAAAGCGAAGACGACGAATTGGCCTATGCCTATTACGCGGCCAACACTATGGGTGAGCCCTATAACCGCAAGAAATGCGTCCGCGCCTACACGTCGCGTGCCTTTGGGTTCTACCGCCCCCACCATGTGGAGCGCGGCATTATTCTCATCTTCAAGGCTGTCGGGCTGAAGCCCCATGCCAGACTGGCCAGTTGGGCCGCCAAACTGGCTTGCTGGTTCTTGAATTTAAAGTCCGGTCAGCGAATTTCAGCGGCTCACTAAGCGGCCCAACAATTGGTTAGGCGGCGGCGTTGAACGCGGCCTCGATTGCCGTGAAGGCCAGACTTTCCGCACTTTCATAAGCATCGCTGGCGCGGCTGTGGGCGCTTTCGTCCACTGATTGATTGGCCTCAGACGTCTCGCGGGCCTCTTCCTGATTCTTCTTACGAAGCTCCGTCTGGGCTTCAGCCTTAGCGGCGCGCGCTTCCGCTGCCACGCGACTGTCCTGCCCGGAAGGTTCCTGCGGTGCCAAAGCCGCACGAATAACGACCTCCATTTTCACGATGGTCGCGGCAGGGTCGCCCTCTATCGGTGCAGTGTCGATCTGCACTTCACCGGATACAGCGTACAACTTGCCATCGGGTCCGCGCTCGAACTCATAGCTCGGCGCGCCCGCATAGGGTCCGCCAGTTCGCGCATGGGCCTGCTCATGGGCGCGCACCTCTTGGTCGCGCTCCTTCAGCGCCTCGACTTCTTGCTTTTGCTCTTCAGAAAGCTGAGAGGGGTCGGAAACGCGCGCGGACTCGCCCGTCTCGCCGGCCGGGCGGCCATGGGCAGCGGCAGCGACACTGTGAAAAGCAGCAATAGAAGGGCTTACGCCAGAGATCATCGCACCTACCTGGGCGGGGACTCGGTTTAAAGGTCGGATTACCCTAAAATTTGTACAAAATATCGATTAACAATTGGTTTCCGAGCCGCCTCCGGTGCCGGATGGACCAGAAAACCGGCGGAACTCCGCCACCACAGCTTCATAGAC
>JABDJY010000428.1 GCA_013003285.1 Alphaproteobacteria bacterium
TCCGGTAAGAAATACAAGCATTGCCACGGTCGGCTCACCTAGCCGCGAGACGAGGCTAACCTAGCGAAAAAAGTTTCGCGCATGGCGGGGGCCGGCGATGGAATTTGGCGTATTCGATCATCTCGACCAACGGGCCGGCGCCGCGCTGGAGACCCTCTACGAAGAACGGCTAAAGCTTATTGCCGGCTATGACGCCGCCGGCATTTCCACCTATCATCTGGCCGAGCACCACGCCACGCCTCTGGGCTTGGCGCCGTCGCCCAGCGTGTTTCTCGCCGCCGTCGCCCAACGCACCGAACGGCTGCGCTTCGGCCCCATGGTCTACTGCCTGCCACTGTACGACCCGCTGCGCCTGATCGAAGAGATTTGCATGCTCGATCAGATGAGCGGCGGCCGTTTCGAATTCGGCGTTGGGCGCGGTATCTCGCCCTTCGAGGTGGCCTATTTCGGGGTCGATCCAACGACCGCGCAAGCCACCTATATGGAAGCCTTCGAGGTCTTGATGAAGGGCCTGACGCAGCCAGAGCTGAACCATCAAGGCGAACGGTTCAGCTACGATGCGGTGCCCATGGTGCTGACCCCCAAGCAGCAGCCCCACCCGCCGCTATGGTACGGCGTCGGCGCCCCCCACGGCGCCCAATGGCCGGCCGAGCAGGGCATCAACATCATCAGCAACGCCCCCTGCCCGGTAACCCGCCAAGCCACTGACCGCTACCGCGAGGTCTGGCACGCCGCTCACGGGGCGGGCGAAACCCTGCCGAAAATGGGCGCCGCCCGGCATATCTATATCGCCGAGACCTACGCCGAGGCCGAGACCGTCGCGGCGCGCGCCTATACCGCCTGGTACAATAATTTCATGAATCTGTGGCGCCATTTCGACACCGACCCGCAGGTCTATCCGTCGGACTTCAAAGAGGCCCAGCAACGCGACATCATTATCGCCGGGTCACCGGAAACCGCAGCAGCGGAAATCGCCCGTCAGGTCGATGCCGCGGGCCTGAATTATTTCGTTTGCCGCTTTGCCTTCGGCGATTTGCGCTATGACGAAGCGGCGCGCTCGCTAGCGCTGTTCAGCGAGGCCGTGGCGCCGCAATTTGCGTAATGCCGAGCGCTAGATCCCGGCGTACCATTCGTAGCCGCGATCTTCCCAATATCCGCCCTTGCCCCGCCCCAAATGTGTCACCCGGTCGGTAACCTCGATCCGCATGAGATATTTGGCGTGCTTGTAACCCAGCTGACGCTCGACCCGTAGGCGTAACGGCGCGCCATGAGCCACTTTCAACGGCGCATCGTTCATGGTGTGGGCGAGGATGGTCTGTGGATGGAAAGCGTCAACCAGATCGACGCTTTCGTAATAGAACCCGTTCGAGCCGCCGCCCAAATTATCGCCGCAATGGAAGACCACGAAGCGGGCGTTCGGCGCCATGCCGACGCTCTGCAATATTTCGCCGAGCTGCGGCCCGGTCCATTTGCCGATGGCGCTCCAGCCCTCCACGCAGTCATGGCGGGTGATCTGGGTGCGTTGCGGCAGGCGCTTTAGGTCGGCCATGGTCAAATCGACCGGGTTCGACACCAACCCGTCGATCCGCAGCCGCCAATCGGCGAATTCGTTCGCCATCAAGGCCTGATAAGCCGGATCGTCGGGCAGAACGGTACCGTTGGCCTTGAAGATCGGCGACATATCCGCCTCGCTGAATTCCCGCGCCAGCGGTTGGCCGGCCAGCAAAGCGCGCTGCGCGGCGAAGGTGGCGTTCTCGGCGGATTCGAGGATTTCCAGATAGTTCGGCGCGATCAGATAGCGGATGAGGCCGGCCAGCGCCACGGCGCCGACACCCCAGGCGCCGGCCGTCAACAGGCCGCGCCGCGACAAAATCTTCGAACTCATTTGCGATCCTCCGGAGGCACGACATAGCGGCCGGTTATCATGGAGCGGATTTCGTTGATCGGGCCGGCCAGGAACACCATGGCCAGATGAACGATGACGAAGGCGACCATCAGGCTGGCGCAGATGAAGTGGATGGTGCGCGCCGATTGCCTTCCGCCGAAGACGTCGAGCAGGCCCGGCACTGCCGCATTGAATCCCGGCGACATGGTCAGCCCGGTGAGCACCAACAGCGCCAGAAGCACGGCGACGCCGAGATAGGCGGCTTTCTGCAGCACATTATAATTCTTGGCCGCGTCGCCCTTGGGGAATTTAAGCCGCGCATGGTTCCACAGGTCGCGCAGAATATGCCGGGGGCCCAATTCGCGGCGGGTCGGTAACAGATCGCGCCGGAAATGGCCGTTGACCAGGCTGGCGCCCACATAGACCAGGCCGTTAATGACGAACAACCAGGCGAAGAAGAAATGCCAGCGCCGACCGGTCGCCAAATCGCGAATACTCGGCAAGGTCGCCCAGGATGGCATCGCCCGCACGGTCAGCTCACCGTCATTGCCCGGCGACGCCCCAATCACGCCGGTGGTGTTGAACCGCCACGAGCCGATGCGCGTGTGGCCGGCTAATTCGCCGTCGCTGCGCGAGGCATAGAACTGGATGAAGGCGTGATCGTCGTCGGCGCCGAACTGACCCCAATAGAGCGCCGGATGGGCGTTGAGAATTTGCAGTCCACTCATCAACAGAACGGTAAAACACACCACATTGACCCAATGGGTGACGCGGGTAGTCAGCTTATGCCGGTAAATCACTTCTTTCGGCGGGCGTGATGGTGCCTGAGCGGTATCGGGGCCTTCTGCGGTGATCTCGCTCATATCCTGCTTCTCCCCACCATCGCCGATAAAACCTGCACTTCGAAGCTACAAACACCGTTTCGGGAGAGAAATTCCACGACCGAGCAAATTACTTCTGGATCAGCGGCGAATTAGCGATACTAAGGGTCAATAAAACCAGGGCTAAGGGGGGATGAGATGGCAATCCTAGGCAACCAGCGCGTCATTGCGATCGAAGAACATTATTACGACGATGAAATAACTGCGCAGTTTGAAGGCATCGACGCGCGAACCGGCGGCTTTGTGCGCGACAAGCTGGAAGAGGTCGGCGACGCGCGCCTGAAATCCATGGACGAGGCTGGTATCGACGTCCAAGTGCTGTCCCACGGCGCGCCTTCGACCCAAAAGATAGACGCCGAGACCGGGGTTCGGGTCGCCACGGCCGCCAACGATCGCTTGGCCGAACTGATCGCGGTCCACCCGGACCGGTTCGCCGGCTTCGCCGCGCTGCCCACCGCCGACCCGCAGGCATCGGCCGACGAACTGGAGCGGTCGGTCAACAAGCTGGGCATGAAGGGCGCCATGATCCACGGACTCACCGGCGGCGAACATTTCTTCGACAAACAACAATTCTGGCCGATCTACGAACGCGCCCAGGCGCTCGATGTGCCGCTCTATATTCACCCGGCTAACATTCATCCCACCGTCGCCGATATCTATCTGAGCGACTATTCGAAAGCCTATCCAGGTATTCTCAATGCCGGCTGGGGCTTCACCATGGAGACCGCAACGGCGGGCATCCGCATCGTGCTGTCGGGCGTGCTCGACGCCTATCCGAACGTCAAGATCATCCTCGGCCATCTGGGTGAGACCCTGCCCTTTCTGCTTTGGCGCATCGACATGGCGGTGAACCGGCCCGGCAATGACGGCATGGCCT
>JABDJY010000098.1 GCA_013003285.1 Alphaproteobacteria bacterium
CCTCATTGCGGTTGGCAATAGCCTGGGTCAGGACGAGACCTGGGTTTACGCTTTCGTCGTGGCCGTGTTTTTGGTCGCCTCCTGGTTCGCCTGGAATGTGCGCACACCGGGCCAGATCGTCAGCCGCGACCCGGTTACGCTCACCAACCTGCTCGCCGGTTTAAAATTCATCATCTCGCGAAAGGTTATTTTGGGAGCCATCTCGGTCGACCTGTTTGCTGTGCTGTTTGGCGGTGCGTTGGCGCTGCTGCCGGTCTATGCGACCGAGATCCTAAAAGTCGATGCCGAGGGTTTCGGCATATTGCGCTCGACCTTTACGCTCGGTGCGCTCGCCGGCGCCCTTTACCTGACGCAACGGCCGATCAAGACCCGCGCCGGCATAAAATTGCTGGTCGCGGTTGGCGGCTTTGGTACCGGCGCCATCATCTTCGGACTCTCAAATATCTTTTGGCTGTCGCTCGCCGCGCTCGCCCTCATGGGTTTGGCGGACTCGTTCAGCGTGTTCGTGCGCCAAAACATGGTGCAAATCATCACACCTGACGAAATGCGTGGACGGGTCAGCGCCGTATCGTCGGTGTTCACCGGCGCGTCGAATGAACTCGGCGAGTTCGAATCCGGTATCACCGCCCATTGGTGGGGCACGGTACCTGCCGTCGTCTTCGGCGGTGCGGTCACTGTCGCCGTCGCCATCAGCTTTGCTTGGATATTCCCGCAACTGCGCCAGGTGAACAGCCTCGACGCCGACGATCTGGTGCGCCGATATCGCCATCACCCCGCGGAGCTCGCGTCTAAAAACCAGGCCTAGGCCGTTGTCTCATTGCGTCTGTGATGCAATGTTAGCGCCGACTTTTAACCTTATAAAAATGGCAGGGAACCCATGACCGACACCACTCCGTTTCTCAAACTCACCAACGAGGGCGCCCATAAAATCATGGCAGCTGCTGTCGCCAAGGCACACGAGACAGGTGTCCCGGAATGTATCTCGGTGGTCGACCCGGGCGGACATTTGATCTGCTTCACCAAGATGGACGGCGCCTTCGTCCAGTCGATCGACTCGTCCCTGCGTAAGGCCATGACATCGGCGTCTTACGGCAACCCGACCGGCCTCATGCCCGAAGGACCCGACATCAGGCTCGCCATCGCCACCGACGGCAAGCGGATAAACCTGCCCGGCGGATTGCCGATCATCGTCGATGGCCATGTCATCGGCGGCATCGGCGTGGGCTCGGGCACCGGCGCGGAGGACCATGTGGTCGCGAAAGCCGGTGTCGCTGCGCTGGAAGGCGCCCAGCAGTTCGACTAGCGTCCCACCGTCACCAAGGAATTTTGACATGAGTGTAACCGTTGGGGTGATCGGCCTCGGCGCCATGGGGTCGGCGATTGCCATTCGCCTGACCCAGGCGGGCTTCGATGTCATCGGCATCGACCTGCATGAGCGCAATATGGCCGAGTTGGAAGACCATGGCGGACGGCGGGCGGCGACTCCGCGCGCCATGGCCGAGGAAGCTGATTTTATCCTCACTTCGCTGCCCTCCGCCGAGGCGTTTCACGACGTCACCACTGGGCAGACCGGTATCGCCGCGGCCGGCCGGCCCGGCATCACTGTCATCGACACCTGCACGCTAGCGGTCGACGACAAGGCGGAGGCGGCGCGCCGTCTCGACGATAGCGACATCACCTTGCTCGACTGCACGGTCAGCGGCAGCCGCGCCACCTGTCTGGCCGGCGATCTGGCGACCTTCGCCAGCGGCGATAAGGAGGCGTATGAGCGCGCCGCCGATGTCTTCGCCGCCTTCGCCAACCCGCTCCATTGGATGGGCGAATTCGGCAACGCCAGCCGCATTAAATATGTGCTGAACTATCTGGTCTGCATCAACAATGCGGCGTCGGCCGAGGCTTTGGCCTACGCCACCAAGATGGGTCTCGACCCGCATCAGGTCTACGATCTGGTCAACACCAGCGTGGCGCGCTCGCGCATTTGGGAGCTGCGCGCCAAGATGATGGTCGATGGCGACTACACCACCTCGCGCGGCACCTACAATATCTCGCGAAAAGACGCCAAGATCATCGGCGCCATTGCCCAGGAGATCGAATCGCCGGCGCCGGTATTCACCGCCGCCTTGCAGCAACATTATGCCGCCATGGCGCAGGGCTATTCGAACATGGATACCGCATCGCTCTACGAAATCTATAAGCGCGCGGCGGGCATCGACGACATCGTCGAGCCGGAGTAGCCCCACCAACTAAAGATTCTTCTTTATCGACCCCCCACCCCATCCCTCCCCCTCAAGGGGGGAGGGGGTAAGTTATCGGCACCTCGCTGGTATTCCCTCCCC
>JABDJY010000449.1 GCA_013003285.1 Alphaproteobacteria bacterium
AGGTTGTCTATCAGCTCTATCAGACCTTCGTGAATAAGGGTTTCGCCACGCTGCGCTTCAATTTTCGCGGTGTTGGCCGCAGCCAGGGTGTCTATGATCGCGGCGAAGGCGAGCTGTCCGATGCCGCCTCGGCGCTCGATTGGCTGCAGACCATCCACACCGATGCGCCGCAATGCTGGATCGCTGGATTTTCGTTCGGCGCCTGGATCGGCATGCAGTTACTGATGCGCCGGCCCGAGATCAGCGGCTTTATCTCCATCGCCCCGCCGGCCAACATGTATGATTTCTCGTTCCTGGCGCCCTGCCCGGCATCAGGCCTCATCGTTCATGGCGACAAGGACGAGGTCGTGCCGCCGGCATCGATCGAGGAAATGATCGCTAAAGTCGCCAAGCAACGCGATGTCATCATCGACCGCCACATGATTCAAGGCGCCGATCATTTCTTCGGCACTCAGCTGGAAGAAGTCGATCAAGCCGTCGTCAGCTATCTCGACCGCCGCATGGCAGAGATCGACGCGGAACTGACGAAAGACGACGAAGACTAGCTGGCGCGAAAGAGCGTGCCGCCGGAAAGTGGTGTCGGCACCCCGGTTGTCGAAGGGCCGCTCAAGGGCATGCCGCGCAGGCTGCGGATCGCCATATAGGCAAAGGCTTGGGCTTCCATGGCGTCGCCATCCAGCCCGACCTGCTCGGTACTGACCACCGGCGCCGCGAGTTGGGCAGCCAGCGCCGTCATCAGAAAACTATTATGGCGTCCCCCACCCGTGACGACCCAGCGCCGCGGCGGTGCCGGTAGATGCTCGCGGGCTCGGTCGATCGCCGCCACGGTGAAGGCGGTCAACGTGGCGGCGCCGTCGGCCGGCGATAAGCCCGCCAGAGCCGCGGTCGGAAAATCGTCCCGGTCGAGCGATTTCGGCGGCGGGCGGCTGAAGTAGTCATGCGCCATCAGCTTGTCCAAGCAAGCGGTATCGACGGTTCCGCCAGCGGCGATCGCGCCATCCTTATCGAACGGCTGCCCGCAATGGGCGGCGACCCAATCATCGATCAGCGCATTACCGGGTCCGGTATCGAACGCCATCAGATGATCGAACACGGTTGGTTCCGCGACCGACGCGTCGGCGCCGACCCAGGTGAGATTGGCTACCCCACCGATATTGAGCAGGCAGACCGGCCGCGCCTGACCAGCGGCCGGGGCCACCGCGGCATGAAAGATTGGCGCAAACGGCGCACCCTCGCCACCGGCCGCCACATCGGCGGTGCGAAAATCGGCGACCACGTCGATCCCGGTCAGCGACGCCAGCAACGCGCCATCACCGGCCTGCCAGGTCCGGCCCTGCTCGGGTCGATGCAATATGGTGTGGCCGTGAAACCCGATGACATCGATATCGGTCGCCGCGAGAGCGGACTTTGCCAGAATGGAGACCACCGCATCGGCATGCCGACGGGTCAAAGTCTCGCTCACCTCATCGACCGGCCCTTTGCCGCCCAAGACACTCTGCAATTCGGCTCGGAAATCGGGCGTATAGGCGATCGTCAAATTGGCCAGGGGCGCGACAATACCCGCCCCATCGCTGCGCAGGATGGCGGCATCGATGCCATCCATCGAGGTCCCGCTCATCAATCCGATCGCGGTTAGGGGTGCCGCATCTGACATGGATCGCCTTTCAACGCTTGACCGCCGCGCCCAACATTCGACAGAAGATATACCCGCGCCGGCTACAGGTGTGATATGAGCCTGCCACGCAGAATGCTACCTCTTTCATACAATCGCCAGTACGGCCCGGACCATGCCCAACCTTAAATCAGATTTCTTGAAGGTCATCAGCGAGCGGGGTTACCTGCATCAGTGCACCGACCTCGACACCCTCGACCAGCGCGCCAGCGACGGTATGGTGACTGCCTATGTGGGCTATGACGCCACCGCCGACAGCCTGCATATCGGCAATTTGGTGTCGATCATGATGCTGCACTGGATGCAGCAGACCGGCCATCGCCCCATCGTCTTAATGGGCGGCGGCACGACCAAGGTGGGCGACCCGTCGGGCCGTGACGAAACCAGGCGGCTGCTGACCGACGACCAGATCAACGAGAATATCTCCGGCATCCGCCAGACCTTCGATCGCTTCCTGACCTTTGGCGACGACGGCAATGGCGCGATGTTGGTCAACAACGCCGACTGGCTCGACAAGCTTCAATACATTCCGTTCCTGCGCGATGTGGGTCAGCATTTCACCATCAACCGCATGCTGACTTTCGATTCGGTGAAGTTGCGGCTCGACCGCGAGCAGCCGCTGACCTTCCTCGAATTCAACTACATGATCCTACAGGCCTACGATTTTCTCGAGCTGGCCCAGCGCCACGACTGCGCCTTGCAGATGGGCGGATCGGATCAGTGGGGCAACATCATCAACGGCGTCGAGCTGGGACGGCGGGTCGCCAACAAATCCCTCTACGGGCTGACCACACCGCTGATCACCACATCGTCGGGTGCCAAGATGGGTAAGACTGCGGCGGGCGCGGTTTGGTTGAGCGCGGCGAAGTACAGCCCCTACGATTACTGGCAGTTCTGGCGCAATACGGAAGATGGCGATGTGGGGCGGTTCCTACGCCTATTCACCACCCTGCCGCTGGAGGAGATCGCCAAGCTGGAAGCGCTCAAAGACGCCGAGATCAACGACGCCAAAAAAGTGCTCGCCACCGAAGCGACCCGGCTGCTCCATGGTTCCGAGGCCGCCGAGAGCGCCGCCGATACGGCGCGGCAAACCTTCGAGGCGGGCACGGTGGCGGAGGCACTGCCGACCATCGAAATCCCGCGCGACGACCTCGCCGCCGGCATGGCGGTGTTCGTGTTGCTGACCAGAGCTGGCTTGACCACGTCGAACAGCGAATCCCGGCGGCTCATCAAAGGCGGCGGTTGTCGGATCAATGATGTCGCGGTGCGGGATGAGAAAGCCGAGATCGGTCTCGACGCGCTCGATGGCGACGGGGTGATAAAACTATCAGCCGGCAAGAAGCGCCACGTGTTAGTGCGGCCGGTTTAGCCGCACTACTTATTCGGACCCGGGAGGCTGCGTCGGCTGTTCCGTCGATCCTTCGTCCACGCCCTCGCCATCGCCGAAACCGTCAAACGCCCTTCGAAACACGCCCGGAACGAAAGCCGTCAACGGATTGACCGAAACATTTGGATCGTCCAAGGCTCCATTGACCGAATAGCCTACGGCAATAATGCCGTCGCCAACCAATAGTTCGATCAGCGGTATATTACGCAAGATCGAATTGATCACATCGGCCAGGGCGACCTCTCCCTTGAGCTCGATCTGTTCGGTGGCCCGGTCAATACGGCCGGCGCCGATAATGCCCACCCCGGCGCCCCGCGCTTTAGAATCGCCAAATATTACTTCAGCATCAGTTACCTCGAAGGGTATCTCGGCTCGGCGCATGGTAACCCCGGTACCCGCTACCGCGTCGGAAATACCGCTGAAAGAAGCGAGAGATAAGATGCGCACAAAGATCGAACTCTCATTGAGCTTAAAATCTTTCAGATCCAATTGCCCAACCAACACTTCTTCATCTGCGCGGTCGACAAACGTACCGATCACCTTCAGATCGCCGCCCTCGATGGTTTTGATCCAATCGAGCGCCCGCAAGATGCCGCCACCATCGTCGGAATTAAATGAGACTTCACGCTGTCCGTTTACGGTGCGGAGCTGAAGATCGATGCTTCCCGCGTTCGACAACGATCCCAGCAGATCGATATCGGACCAATCCTCACCGTTATGGGCAAGCCGGCCGGTGGGGTTTTGCAGGATAGTCTCTTCGCCCAGGTGGACATTGCGCACCGGATTATCGTCATCGACACGAATACGCATCGCCGGCGGTTTACCATCACCTTCGGCGAAGGCTTCCTGCACCAACAATCTGAGATCCAAATTACCGCCGCCGACGACGATGTCGGGAACACCGTCGTCATCAAAAGCCACGCGCAGCGCCACATCGGTTTCGCCAAGCACGAGCCGTGACAAATCGACTTCGGAGACCGTTGGTCCCTCGGCGCTACCGACCAGGGTCGCCCGACCCTCGGCCGATAGGCCTGGCGCCGTGACAACAAATTTCGATATCTCGCTTAACGTACCGTCCCGCCCAGCGATCTCGACCGTGGCTGTACCAGGTACACCGACGGGTTTTTGCCAGCCAAAATCCAACAGGGCGAGCGTCGCATCGGCGAGGTTTAGATCGGCGGCACCCTTTTCCGCGCCATCAGTGCCGATTTCATAGGTGAGCCCAACCCCCACCGGCCCGGTCAAGACCGGGTCGGCCGCCAGCCCAAGCGTTTCGCGGGCGCCGTCATCCAACACCGTCTGCACTTCATAGCGCGTGCGCAACGCGGTCTCGTCGGTGAAATTCTCGGTCCAGGTCACCTTCATCGGAATACCCGACAGCGCCCCCTCACCCTTCGCGATCAAATTCTTCTTGTTCAAGGAAAGGTCAAAGTTGCCCTGGGTGATGTTGGCCCCAAATACGCCCGCCGGCGCGACGACATTTTCCAGCCGCGCCGCGGCGGCCACATCAACCTCTTCGAACGACAGCGCGTTGAGCAAGGGAAACTGCAGAACCACGTCGGTGGTGTGGCGACCGCTGGTCTGCGCCGGGTCGATCCCGAAGGGTGAAATAAAGTTAAGCGGTTCTTCGTCCAACAGGGCCAAGGCCTCGCGCACCGGGCCGGCAATCGTTGCGTCGATGCGCAACGTTTCGATCGGCGCCGAGCCAGTCAGGTCTGTGATAACCACTATACCATCCGTGACCCGGGTCTCGCCGATCCCCCCTTCGCCCACCTCGATCACCAAATCCTTGCCGTCAAACCTACCCTTGCCAGACACTTGCTGCACCGGCGGCATCGGCCGCAAATAATGAATGGTGGCACCACTAATTGCGATTTCGCCGACCGCATCGCGCAACTTGATCGCCTCGATATCGTCGAGGTTTGTGGTTGCCGACAGGGACAGAGTCGCCAGATCGACCACGCCCGCATCGATATTCTGGGTGATCCAACTGCGGGCATTCACGCCCACATCCGGCGGCCATAATTTCGCCAGCCGGTTTACCGGGACAGCCTCAACCTGTGTGTCGAGTTTGATTTCAAGCGCATCGCCCTGACGCGACACATCACCGCTCAGGCGAACGACGGGACCGCCGAGATCTAGGGAGGCTTCATCAATGACCAGTTTGGTCAGGGTCTCGGTGGCGCGGCCGCGCAGCGTCGCTTGGGTTACCGGCAGCGGCGCCTTGTAATATTCCGGTGCGGAGATCTCACCTGCGCCGCCTAATAAATCGAAATTAACGTCCTCGATCGCCAAGCTTGCGGAGAGCGACAACGCGAGCGTTCCCGACATCGGTAACTTGAACCGTTCGAGCGGCGTGAGGCGCTGATCCAAGGGCGCCAGATCAGCCGGCTGCAAATTATCGAAAGAGACGCCAAGCTCAACGGATTGGGTAATGGCGTTCAGAAGCCCCGACACTTCGAACCGCGCGAAGTTGCCACCGGCATCGATCACAATCGTGCCGTCCGCCTGGATACCGCTCTCGTCGCGCCGCAAGGCGATGTCGGCGCGCTGCGCGGTCCAACTTCGGCCGGTCTGGCGATCTTCGAAGTCGATCAGAGCACTTGCAACCGAAATACGGCGTAGGTAACCGGTCGAAGAATCCAGGTCGGGTTCGTCCAGCAGACGGCCGATCAGATCCATCCCCTCGCCGGCCGGCTGCTCGCTTGCCGACACCGCGCCGATACCGACGAAGACTTCTCCCTCAGGGGTCCGCACCACCCGCAGGCGGGGGCCAAAAAGCTCGAGGCCGGTCGGCGCAATCAGACCGCGGAATAAGGCGCGCAGGCTCAGTTGCACCGACAGCTCCGGCACCGATGCGCCAACCACGCCGTCGACGTCGAGGATCTCCAGGCCAACCGCACGCAAATCCAGCGTGCGCTCTATGCCGGCCCAGGTGACTACCGTATCATGCAGCCGTACCTGGACATCGTCGGTACCGCCACTAAGCGCATCTTCCACATAGGGCGTAAGGAAACTTAGACTGATCGGACCCCGGCTGAGCTGCCAAACGGCAACCAACGCGAATAGACCCGCGCCGAGCATGGTGGCCGCCAAGAACAGCAGCAGAAATTTTGAACTTCGGACAATCACCCAACACAATCCCGCGTCGCGCTCGTCCCTTGGTCGTAGCGCGGCCTTGACCCAACACACGGCATACCGCAGTCTGCCGGAAAATTAAACAGTGCCATGCGCTTTACCCTCGCGGCAGACCTCGAAAAACACCCTCGACCGGCTGATCCCGAACGCCTTGCGCTTGGAATCGAGCGGGTTCGCGAGGCTGCCGACCGCGCAGACGATACCGCGATCGTTCGATTTGCCCGCG
>JABDJY010000456.1 GCA_013003285.1 Alphaproteobacteria bacterium
CCAATGTCTACCGGCCCGACGATGACGGCAAATACCCGGTGCTGATGACGCACGGCCCCTACGGCAAGGACCTTGCCTGGCAGGAAGGCTACAAGACCACGTGGGATATTTTCTCAGCCGCCCACCCTGATGCGATCGCAGGATCGTCGAACGTGCATCAAAGTTGGGAGGTGGTCGACCCCGAGCAGTGGGTGCCGGATGGCTATATCTGCATTCGCGTCGACAGCCGCGGCGCCGGCCGCTCGCCCGGCGTCATCGATTGCCGCAGTCCGCGCGAGACTCAGGATTTCGCCACCTGTATCGAGTGGGCCGGGGTACAGCCCTGGTCGAACGGGAAGGTCGGTCTGACCGGTATCTCCTATTACGCCATCAACCAATGGCAGGTCGCGGCGCTGCAACCCAAACATCTGGCGGCGCTGTGTATCTGGGAGGGCTCGGTCGATTACTATCGCGACGGCACCCACCATGGTGGCATTCTGAATACCTTCCAGAGCAACTGGTACGACATGCAGATCAAGTCGGTGCAGCATGGCCGTGGCGACAGCGGGCCGCGCAGTCCGGTGCATGGCGAGACCACCTGTGGTCCGGAAACGCTAACCGAAGACGAAATGGCCGAAAACCGCGTCGACCTCGGCGATCGCCTGCTGACCCAGGAACTGGTCAACGATTGGTACCAGGATCGCACCGCCGATCTGTCGAAAATCAAAACGCCGTTGCTGTCGGCCGCCAGCTGGGGCGGCCAAGGGCTGCATCCGCGCGGCAATTATGCCGGCTTCCTCAATGCAGCCTCCGACCAAAAATGGCTCGAATGCCACGGGCTCGAACATTGGACCGAGTTCTACACGCCCTACGGGGTTGAATTGCAGAAGAAGTATTTCGGCCATTTCCTGAAAGGCGAGGATACTGGTTGGGCCGACCAACCCCGCGTCCAGCTCAAGGTGCGCCACCCGGGCGAAAAATTCGTCGTGCGCGGCGAAGATGAATGGCCCCTCGCCCGCACCCAGTGGACCAAGACCTATCTCGATCCCGATACCCTGTGCTTGAACCCGGCCCCGCCAACCGAGGCCAGCTCGATTACCTATGGCGGCATGAGCGATGGGGTCACCTTCTTTCTGCCGCCGTGGCGCGAAGAGATCGAAATCACCGGACCGATGGCGGCCAAGCTGTTTGTGTCGTCGGCCACCGAAGATGCCGATCTGTTTCTGGTGGTGCGCCTGTTTTCGCCCGACATGAAGGAAATCGTCTTCCAGGGCACCCTCGACCCGAACACGCCCATCGCCAATGGCTGGCTACGCGCGTCACACCGTAAGCTCGACCAGGAAAAATCGACCGAGTGGCAGCCCTATCATACCCATGACGAAAAACAGCTTTTGACGCCGGGGGAGATTTACGAACTCGACATCGAGATTTGGCCGAGTTGCGTCGTCATTCCGGCCGGTTACCGCCTGGCCTTGAGCGTGCGCGGCAAAGACTATGTCTATTCCTGCGCCACCGATCATCGTCTGTCGAATATGCGCAACGCCTTCACCGGCGTCGGACCGTTTTTGCATAACGATCCGGTCGACCGGCCGGAGGCAATCTTCGGCGGCGACGTCACTCTGCACACCGGACCGGATCATCCCGCCTGGCTGATGCTGCCCATCGTGCCGCCGAAATAGCCCGGCGCGCGAGACGCGGCCCGGAGCATGCGCCCTGCCCTGACCATGCGATACGCCGGCTTCTACGGCGGGTTCTTTCTCACCGCCGGCATCCTGCTGCCGTTCTGGCCCCTTTGGCTGGAAAATCGCGGTCTGGGGGCAGTTCAGATCGGCCTTCTCTTGGCTTTGGGACCTTGGGTGCGCGTCCTCTCCAACCCGGTCGTAGCGCAGATCGCCGACCGCAGCGGCCGCGCCAAGACGGTCTTGGTGATTTTCGCCGGCCTCAGCGTGCTCGCCTTCGCGGCATTTCTGCCGGCCCAGGGATTTTGGTGGATCGCCGCTATCAGCCTCCTCGCCACCATCTGCTTTCCGGCCATGCTGCCGATCGGCGAAAGCCAGGTGATGGCCGCTGTCCTGCGCCACAAGCTGGATTACGGGCGGATCCGCCTGTGGGGTTCGATCACGTTCATCCTCGGTACACTGGGGGCCGGCTGGCTGCTGACCGGCCGTGACCCGGACCTCATACTACTGCTCGTCCTCGCCGCGCTGGCGGCTACATTCGTGGCGACCCTGTCGTTCCCGCAACAACCAAACGAGGCCAGTAAGAGCGAACGTGGCGGCATCGTCACGCTGCTGCGCCAACCTCAGTTCGTATTGTTTGTGATCACCGCCAGCCTGCTCCAAGCCAGCCATGCGGTCTTAAACGGCTTCTCCACCCTCCATTGGCGGGCTGCCGGAATCAGCGAAACCATCATCGGCGGGCTGTGGGCGGAAGGCGTCATCGCCGAGATCGCGCTTTTCTCGGTGAGTGGGTTCTTCGTCGCCCGTCTCGGCCCCATCGGCCTGCTCGCGGTCGCTGGTATCGCCGGTATGGTGCGCTGGACCGTGCTGGCACAAACCACCGACCTGACGGCCTTGCTGATCGTCCAAGTGCTACACGGCATAACCTTCGGGGCGGTTCATCTGGCGGCCATGCACTACGTCGCCCGCAACGCCCCGGCCGGCCTGTCGGCCACCGCCCAGGGCGTCTACGCCTCGACATCCGGGCAGGCCATGGGATTAGCGATGATCGGCGCAGGCAGTCTTTTCGCCGCATTCGAGGGAAAAGCGTTCTTCGCGATGGCGGCGATCAGTGCGGTGGGCACCGCTCTGGTGTTGGCGCTGTGGCTGCAGAACCGCGAATAATTCTTAACCAAAACAACGCCCTACGCTGAACTCTCTTGTCGTTAACTAAAAAAAGGAAGTAAAGTCGCGGCGGCGAAAATCAGATGTGTAAGACTTGCAAGTAAATTGCAGAAAGGCCTTGGTCCGTGACCCGTCCGTTCTATATCGCGATCCTTTTCATGCTGGCCCTGGCCGGATGTAATCATAATTTCCAACGCGGCGTAGAAGCCTACCAGCAGGGCAATTACGCCGCCGCCTTGGCCGATCTGCAACCTGCCGCCGAAGCGGGCAATCCGGGCGCGCAGTTCACCCTGGCCGAAATGCACGCCAACGGCTTGGGCACACCCCAAAACGATAAAATCGCCGCGCAATGGTACCTGGCCGCAGCCGAACAAGGGGCCGCCGCCGCGCAACTATCTCTCGCCGAATTCTATGCGATGGGGCGCGGCGTTACGGCGGACGAGGCGCAGGCATCGAAATGGTACGAGAAAGCCGCCGAGGGCGGCATCGACGAAGCGCAGCTCGCCATAGCTAACCGGTATTCGGCCGGTTTGGGGGTTACTCAAGACGACCAAGCGGCGGCGAAATGGTACCGCCGCGCCGCCGATCAGGGCATCATCGAAGCGCAGATCAAGCTGGCGGACGCCTATAACGCCGGCCGCGGCATCGCCGAAGACCCGGCCCTGGCGGCGCGTTGGTACCGCACCGCCGGTAATCGCGGTGCCGCCGAAGCGCAGGTTAAGCTGGCCCAGCTATACGACACCGGGCGCGGCGTCACCAAAAACGACGTCACCACCGTCGAGTGGTACCGCAAGGCCGCCGATCAAGGTGATGCGGAAGCACAGTTCCAGATCGGCTACCGATACGCCGCCGGGATCGGCGTACCCCAAAACGAAGCCGAGGCGCGCCGGTGGTATCGCAAGGCTGCCGATCTGGGGTTGGCCGCGGCGCAGTATAATCTTGGCGTCTTCACCACCCGCGACACGAACTTAAAGAATGGCCGCAATTTTACCGAGGCGATTGTCTGGTGGCGCCGCGCCGCCGCCAACGGCAACGCCGATGCCAAAAACGCGCTCGGCGTGGCCTATTTCAGGGGCGAGGGTGTGCAACGCGACCGCGCAACCTCGCTCGACTGGTTTCGCCAGGCCGCCAATCAGGGGTTAGCGGAATCGCAGGTGAACCTCGCCGGCATGCACGAAAACGGCCATGGCACCAAGAAGGATCAAGTCGAAGCCTATAAATGGTATGCCATCGCGGCGACCAGCAATCTTCGGAAAGCCATCGACCATCGCGACCGGTTAGCGAAGAGATTGAAAAAGGCGCAATTGCAAGAGGCGCAAAACCAGGCGCGCAATTGGCTGGCCTCGAACACGAACCTGCGCGACAGCCCGCGGTCGTAGCCACAACCGGAATATCGCACCGCGGTGGACTTACCCACGCACTGGCCTAAACTAATGTGATCTATTCGATCATGGGGGGCCCTGGGGCGATGCGACGCATAAATCTAACCGCTGGCGACGTTCTGTTCGAAAAGGGCGACGCGGCAAATGAAGCCTTCCTGATCATGGACGGCACCATCGAAATATCGACCAACGCGCTGACGGCGGAACTCGGCAAGGATGAGCTGTTCGGCGAATCCGGTTTGATCGGCAATACGCGCCAAGCCGCGGCGAAAGCCAAAACCGACTGCCGGCTGTTCGCCGTGTCGGTCGACGAGCTGCGCGGCTCGATAAAAGCGGACCCGGATACAGCGCTGGTGCTGATCGAAGCCTTGATCCGCCGGCTGGCCGACACGCTAAACCAGCTGGCAGAGGCCAAACAGTTCGCGTCCTAAGCCGCGCCTGACGATCAGCTATCCAACCATGCTACGGCGCGGATCGGCGCGCCGGTGCCGCCGCGGATCTTGATGGGAAAGCCGATAAACTTGAACCGGCCCTTGCCGATCAGCTTATCCATATTCACCAGGCCTTCCACATGGGTGAAGCCCAAATCGCGGCAAACATGGTGGACCTCGAAATTATGACGGCCCGGCCGGCCCGGGCTCACCGCCTCGACGCCGAACATGTTGATGTCTTTCTCACCAAGCCAAGTCGCCGATTCCTTGGTCAGGCCAGGAAAGTCGGTCAAATAGCCCGGCGTGCCGAAGCAGCGATTGTAGAAATCCATATGGAGCAGGACCATATCCTTGGGCCGGATATCGATCCCGGCCGCCTCTTCGGCCTGTTCCAAATCTTCGATCGAGATATCCGACTTCAATTCCTTGTGGGACAGGTCCAAACACACCGCCTCGGTGAAATATTGCTCGAGCGGCGTCTCGTCGATCGACAGGGCGTCGGGGCTGGCATCGAAATGGCACGGCGCATCCACATGGGTGCCGGCATGGTCGCCGAGCGACAGGTTCAGCGTGGCCGAGCTGAACTTATAGCCATCGGCCTCCCGCACCTCGTCGTGATTGCTGTATTCGGTGACGATGATCGACGGATGGTTAACCAGCCGCGGCATCTTGTGATAGATGTCCCGGCTCAGATCGATTAGCTGCATTTGTGCCTCCCCTTTATTTTTAGCCGGCGCTATGGCGGCGGCGACATACTGTTCGCCGGTGAAACTACCCATCTTGCCGCGGTTTTGGAAGCCGGTCAGGAATAGCGCCGCAACGCCTTGATGACGCGCCTTGATGACAGGGCGTCAACGGTGCCATAACACCGGCGCACCACCGATCCGGGCCCCCACCCATTGCAGGGGCCTGGAAAACAACGATATCTCACCGGTGGCCCGGTGGCAGAGTGGTGATGCAGAGGACTGCAAATCCTTGTATGCCGGTTCGATTCCGGCCCGGGCCTCCATTTAGTCTATTGCGCGCACGCCAGCGTTTGTTATAACGCCGGGCGATCTATTCCGGCGTAGCTCAGTTGGTAGAGCAAGCGACTGT
>JABDJY010000483.1 GCA_013003285.1 Alphaproteobacteria bacterium
GGTCAACAGGTTGCCAATGGAGACCGCCATGACAGACGCACACGAAGGGAAGCAGCCTGAGGGCGGCCAGGATATTTGGGATAATCCGCTCGGTACGGATGGGTTTGAATTTGTCGAATATTGCTCGATGGAACCGGAGAAGCTGGGGGCGGTCTTCGAGTTGATGGGGTTCACAGCAGTGGCCCGCCACCGCTCGAAAGACGTCGTCCACTACCGTCAGGGTACGGTCAATTTCATCCTCAACAATGAACCCGGCAGTTTCGCCGCGGACTTTGCCAAACAGCACGGCCCCAGCGCTTGTGCCATGGCCTTTCGCGTCGATGACGCGGCGCGCGCCTATGATCTGGCGCTCGAGCGCGGCGCCACGGCGGTGCCCAACCATGTGGGCCCCATGGAACTCAATATTCCGGCGATCCAGGGCATCGGCCATAGCCGTCTATATTTGGTCGATCGTTATGGCGACCGAGGCTCGATCTACGATGTGGATTTCGTGCCCATCGACGGCAGTGAGACGGCAGCCCGCGATGTCGGTCTCACCTATATCGATCACCTGACCCACAATGTGTACCAGGGCAATATGGACATGTGGTCGGGGTTTTATGAGGACGTCTTTAATTTCCGCGAAGTCCGCTATTTCGATATTGAGGGCAAAGTCACCGGCCTGCATTCCCGCGCCATGACCAGCCCGGACGGCAAAATTCGCATTCCGATCAACGAATCGGCGGACGACAAAAGCCAGATCGCGGAGTATCTACGCGAGTATCATGGCGAGGGCATTCAGCACATCGCCTTGGGCACCGACGATATATTCGCCACCGTCGAAACCCTGGCCGAGCGCGGCGTCAAATTTCTCGACACGCCGGGCACCTATTACGACAAGCTCGACGAACGGCTCCCCGGCCATGGACAGGATGTAGCGCGTCTTCGCCGCAGCGGAATTCTGGTCGATGGCGCGCCGACCGAAGGGCAGGGGCTGTTGCTGCAAATCTTCACCGATACGGTGATTGGCCCGATCTTCTTCGAAATCATAAAGCGGGAGGGCAATGAAGGATTCGGTGAAGGCAATTTCAAGGCCCTATTCGTGGCCATTGAGGAGGATCAAATTCGCCGCGGCGTGTTAAACACCGACTAACTATTTGCCTATAGCTTGCTAGCTGACGCGCGATTCTATGATGTCCGAGAACGCATAATATTGCGTTTTATCAGGTGGTTACGGGCGATATGAAGCTAGCAACATTAAAAGATGGTAGCCGCGACGGTACTTTGGCGGTTGTTTCGCATGATTTGAGCAAGATGGCGCCGGCCTCGGCTGTGGCGCGCACGTTGCAAATTGCGCTGGAAAAATGGACCGACGCTGCGCCCCGCTTGGAGCAATTGTTTGAGGCAGTAAACGCTGGAACCGCCGACGGTATCCGCGATTACGATCCCGAGGCGCTCGAATCGCCCCTGCCGCGCAACTACCAGTTTATGATGGCAGCGCCTATCTCAACCATGTGGAACTGTTTCGCAAAGCCCGCGGCGCGCAGCTGTCGCCCAAGCTTCGCGAAGATCCGCTCATGTACCAGGCGGTCAGCGACGGCTTTTTGCGGCCGACCGGCGCGATCCCGGTCAGCGATCCCGAATTGGGCATCGACATGGAGGCCGAGGTTGGGGTGATCGTCGACGATGTTCCCATGGGTGTAAGCGCGGACAGGGCGGCTGAGTACATCAAGCTATTTGTGCTGATAAATGATGTCAGTCTGCGTACGCTTATCTCCGACGAACTGAATTCCGGCCTCGGTTACTTTCATGGCAAGCCGCGTTCCTCCCTCTCGCCCGTGGCGGTGACCCCGGATGAACTGGGCAGCGCGTGGGATGGCCATAAGGTTCATCTCGATATGATCGTAAAGTTCAACCAGGCGCCGATCGGTATGCCCAATTGCGGCGTCGATATGGATTTTGATTTCACGCAACTGATCGCCCACGCGGCCAAGACACGGCCGCTTTGTGCAGGAACGTTAATTGGCTCCGGCGCGATTTCGAACCGTGACCTGGGAACCGGCGTGGCCTGTTTGGCGGAATTGCGGATCGTGCAAAAGATCGACGAGGGCCGCCAAAAAACATCGTTCATGCAATATGGCGACCATCGAGATGTTCGACGCCGACAATCAGTCGGTGTTCGGCGCCATCGATCAAGAAGTAATTCCAGCCTAAAACTAATTTGCCAGTTGCGCACTGACGGTTTCAAAAACGGTCTCGAACATCTCCGTGGTCAATCGACCGGTGTTGGTGTTGTAGCGCGAGCAGTGATAGCTGTCGGTGAGGGTGAGCACCCGATCGTCGGTTGGCACCGCGTGAACCGCGCAATGGCCAAACGGATAATCACTCTTGCGCACGCCGAGCCCGGCGAGGAAGGCGTTATGGCCGAGGCCACCCAACGCGACGACCACGCGTAAATTCGCCATCGCCGCGACTTCATTTTGCAAAAACGGCCGGCAGGCGGCGACTTCGGCGCCCACCGGTTTGTTTTCCGGTGGCACGCAGCGGACGGCGTTGGTCACCCGGCAATCCACCAGCCGCAACCCATCATGGGGATTCGCGCCATAGTTACCTTCAGCGAAGCCGAATTTCAGCAAGGTGGCGTAGAGCAAATCGCCGGCATAGTCGCCGGTGAACGGGCGGCCCGTCTGGTTGGCGCCTTTAAGTCCCGGCGCCAGGCCGACGATTAACAGTCTTGCATCGAGGCTGCCGAAGCTTTGGACCGGCCCATTGTGGAAATCGGGGAATTTCGCCTGATTTTGAACCCGAAACTCGACCAGCCGGGGGCACAGGGCGCAATCATGTTCAGGCTGTAGCGCCACCGTCAGGCCGTCTCGGCGGTATTGTCATCTTCATATTCGTCGTCGTCATACTCGTCATCGTAATCGTCATCTTCGTCAAACCCATCGTCGGCTGGGGCGGGGCGCGGGCCGCTATGCTGGCGCGCAATTTCCCCGCGCAGGCTGGAGAGATCGACGAAGTTGTCCGCCTGACGCCGTACTTCGTCGGCCGCTAGGGGCGGACTTACCGAAACAGTACTGATAACCGTCACCCGGGTGCCCAGGCGCTGTACGGCCTCGATCAACCGGCGGTAACCGCCATCGCCGCTCATCAGTACGATATGGTCTACCCGGCCGGCGACCTCCATGACGTCGACCGCCAATTCCACATCGATCGAATTGCGAATCCGGCGCCGGCCGGTGGAATCTGTTGATTCCTTGGCTGGCTTGGTCACCAGCGTGTAGCCATTGTAATCGAGCCAATCGACCAGCGGCCTGATCGGTGAATATTCCTGATCTTCGATTAAGACCGTGTAGTAATAGGCGCGCACCAGGGTCGCTTTGGCCTTGAACAGCAACAGCAGCTTCTTGTAATCGATGTCGAAATCGAGAGCTTTTGCGGTGGCGTAGAGATTAGCGCCGTCAATGAAGACAGCGATCTTTTCATCTTTATAAAACATATGTTTAGTACCTTTTTCTAATATATATTCTAAAATAAAAATGCGAATATCAGGGGCTCGATAACGAGTTAATGTGCCGCCTGTACACAATTAATTAGCGCGCCCGACTGTTGTTGTCTATTGCCTACCCCATCGAAATGTCCCGCGTGGTGAGATGACTCAATCCATGATCCTAATAGGCTTGGGCGCCAACCTGCCAAGCGGCCGATTTGGCCCGCCACGAAAGACCTTGGAGGCAGCCATTGAGGCGCTGGAAGCTCGAGGCGTGCGGGTGGTGGCCCGGTCGCGATGGTATTCCTCGGCGGCTTATCCGGCTTCGGACCAGCCGCGCTATGTGAATGCCGTTATTTCCGTTGAAACTAAATTGTCACCTGAGGCACTGCTCGAACTGCTCCATGATATCGAGCGGGATTTCGGCCGAAAACGCACAATAGCCAATGCGGCCCGGGAGATTGATCTGGACTTGCTTGCCTTCGGCGACCTGATCCGTACCGATTCTGCTCCCATTTTGCCCCACCCCCGGCTGCAGGAGCGCGCCTTCGTGCTGCGCCCGCTCTGCGATATCGCCCCCGAATGGCGCCATCCGCAAACGGGGCAGAGCGCCTTGGAACTGGCTGCGGTGGTTGATGACGATGATCTGCGACCATGCGATGAGGCTAATAACGAGCCGAAAACCGCATAACCTATTGGCAGACAGTCATTTTCACCTTATATACGAGAAAATTTCATTATTGCGATTTGGAGAACCCCTAAATGGCTCGGGTAACCGTAGAAGATTGCGTTGAAAAAGTACCGAACCGGTTTGAATTGGTCATGCTTTCGGCACAGCGAGCGCGCGAAATTTTGGCTGGCGCACCGCTGACCGTCGAAGAGGATAACGATAAGAACCCGGTCATCGCCTTGCGCGAGATCGCTGACGAGACCGTCAAACTCGACGAACTGCGCGATTCGCTGGTGCAAAGCCAGCAGCGCCATGTGGAATTCGACCTGCCCGAGGAAGAAGAGGGCGACGAAGTTGTCGAGCTCTTGGAATCCGATACCCACATCGCGGGTGTCGATGAAGGATCGCCGGTCGACGAAGAAAGCAGCCAAATCGAAGTGGCGTCGGACGTGCCGGAAATGCATTTCGACGATGTCGCCGGCTCCGAGGAAGTGGACTGACAAAGATTTTTCCTCTGCCCTTGGCGGCCGTGGTGTTAAATTGAGGGACGATGAGCCTGGGCGCGCATTAGTGAGCCCAGGCCTTTTTGTCCTGAGACACGAGCGGATATAGGACCCAAGCGTAGGATGATCGGGCAAACGGAACTGGTAGACAGGGTCAAAGAGTACGACCCCAAGTTCGATGAGACGCTGATCAACCGCGCCTATGATTTCTCCAAGCGCGCCCATGGCAGTCAGACCCGTGATTCCGGCGCTCTCTATTTCTCCCATCCGCTCGAAGTCGCCGATATTCTGACCAACTACCGTCTCGATGGCGCGTCCATTGTGACAGCGCTGTTGCACGATACGCTTGAAGATACCGATACCACGGAAACGGATATCCGCGACAATTTCGGCGATGAAATCGCCCAACTGGTCGATGGCGTCACCAAACTGACGCGCCTAGAGCTGCAATCGAACAAGGCAAAACAGGCCGAGAATTTCAGAAAATTCGTGCTGGCGACCAGCCGTGATATTCGCGTGTTGCTGGTCAAACTGGCCGACCGTCTGCACAATATGCGCACCATCCGCCATGTCGATAAGCCGGAACGGCGGCGGCGGATCGCCCGCGAGACCATGGATATATACGCGCCGCTCGCCGCGCGTATCGGCATGCATGACATCAAGGACGAGTTGGAAGACTTGGCCTTTGCCGAATTGAACCCGGATGCGAGGGACTCGATTCTGCGCCGATTGACGTTCTTGCGCGAAGAGGGCGGCAATCTGGTCGAGCGGATTATCGCCGAGCTGAACCAAGTCATGGCCGACGAGGGTATTGAGGCGGTGGTGTCGGGCCGGGAAAAATCGTCCTATTCGATTTGGCGCAAAATGCAGCGTCAACAGGTCGAGTTCGAGCAATTGTCCGACATCATGGCGTTCCGGATTGTGGTCGATGACGTGCTGGATTGTTACCGCATTCTGGGCATCATCCATGGCCGGTATAGCGCCGTGCCGGGACGTTTTCGCGACTATCTGTCGACCCCAAAGCCGAATGGTTATCAGTCGTTGCATACCGGTGTTCTGGGGCCGGAGAAACACCGGATCGAGGTACAGATCCGAACCCATAAGATGCACGACATTGCCGAGCGCGGGGTCGCCGCCCATTGGCGTTACAGCGATATTGGATCGGGCCCGGTCTCGTCGACAGGCATGGCTGACGGCAAGCAGTATCGGTGGCTGCAGGAACTATTGGATATTCTCGACGATGCGGCGGGGCCGGAGGATTTTCTCGAACACACCAAGCTCGAGATGTTCTCAGACCAGGTCTTCGGTTTTTCTCCGAAGGGCGAAGTCTATGCGCTACCGCGGGGCTCGACCCCGATCGATTTTGCTTATGCTGTGCACACCGAAGTCGGCGACCATTGCGTCGGCGCGAAGATAAACGGCCGTAACATGCCGTTGCGAACCCAACTGCAAAACGGCGATCAGGTTGAGATCCTGACCTCGGAGAACCAGACACCGTCGCCGAACTGGGAGCAATTGGTTGTTACCGGTAAGGCGCGCGCGCGTATCCGCCGAGTTCTGCGTCATCAGCAGCTCGAGCAGTACGCCGTGCTGGGCCGTAGCATCATCGAGAAGGCTTTCCAGCGCCATGATGAAACCCTGGATGAGGATAAGCTTGCCGGCGTTTTGGGTGAATTTCATGCCGATTCGGTGGAAGACCTCTACGCGCTTGTCGGCCAGGGGGTTCATACGGGCCGGGCAGTGATGCGGATTTTGTTCCCCGACAAAGATGGTGATGGAACGCGGTCGACCGGTGGATCGATTTTCTCGCTGCGCCGTACGCGTCGCAATTCGACCAAAGCGAGCGAACATTCGGTTCCCATCAGTGGCCTCATCCCCGGGATGGCCGTGCATCTGGCCAAATGTTGCTACCCATTACCCGGCGACCGTATCGTTGGCGTTACCACCACGGGCAAGGGGGTAACGGTTCACACCATCGATTGCATGACGCTGGAAGCGTTTGCCGAAAGCCCCGAACGCTGGGTCGAGGTGTCGTGGGATGTCGACGATGAAGATGCGGCCAAGCAGGTGAGCCGATTGAATGTGACCCTGGTCAACGAGCCCGGCAGCCTTGGTGAACTGGCCAATATCATTGCCCAGGCCGGTGGCAACATATCGAATCTTAAGTTCACCAACCGCAACCCGGATTTCTTCGACATGACCGTCGATATAGAGGTCGACAACAACAAGCATCTCAATGATGTTATGACCGCATTACGCGCCGGCCGTTCGGTCAGCTCTGTCGATCGGGCGCGAAGTTAAGTTGAGGAAATTTCATCATGAGCAGTGATTTGCGCCTTGGGGTGAATATCGATCATGTCGCCACCATCAGAAATGCCCGCGGCGGCGGATTTCCAGATCCGGTGCGCGCGGCGCGGGCCGCCGCGCAAGCTGGCGCCGACAGTATCGTTGCCCATTTGCGCGAAGACCGGCGTCATATTGGCGACGATGATTTAATAAGGCTGATGGAAGCCCTCGATTTGCCGCTGACCTTGGAAATGGCGGCAACCGATGAGATGCTCGATATCGCCTTGCGTCATCGGCCCGAGACGGTCTGCATTGTTCCCGAGCGGCGCGAAGAGCGAACCACCGAAGGCGGCCTCGACGTCGCCGCCGGCCACAATCATCTGGCCCATTTCGTCGAAGAACTGCGCGGCAGCCGGATTATCGTGTCCATGTTCATCGAACCCGATCCGCGCCAACTCGACGCCTCGCGCTCGATTGGTGCACCGGCGGTGGAACTCCATACTGGCGCCTTTTGCGAGGCGGTGATCGCCGGCGACGATCGGTTGGCGGCGCAGGAACTCGAGCGGATCGCCCAGGCCTCGGCATATGGCGCAGAGATCGGGTTCGAAATTCATGCCGGCCACGGCCTGACCTTCGATACGGTGGGACCGGTAGCGGCGATCGAGGAAATCGTCGAGCTTAATATCGGCCATTTTCTCATTGGCGAAGCGATTTTCGGCGGCCTGGAGAGCGCCATCATTCGCATGCGATCGCTGATGGATAAGGCGCGCGCCGATGCGGCGGGAAGTGTCAGCGCATGATTATCGGTCTCGGCAGCGACCTCATCGACATTTCCCGGATCGAACGGACGCTGGAGCGTTTCGGCGACCGGTTTGTCCAGCGCTGCTTTACCGATGTCGAACGGACGAAATCGGACCGACGTGCCAACCGTGCCGACAGCTACGCCAAGCGATACGCGGCCAAGGAGGCATGTTCGAAGGCGCTGGGCACCGGCTTCCGCAAGGGTGTGTTCTGGCGCGATATGGGCGTGATCAATCTGGCGTCGGGAAAGCCGACAATGGCGCTGACCGGTGGCGCGGCGGCGCGGTTGGCGGAGATCACCCCGCCAGGGATGAAGCCGCTGATCGATTTGTCGCTGACCGATGAACCACCCATCGCCCAGGCTATCGTCATAATCACAGCGGTTCCCGACACAGATAGCAAATGAGACCGATTGGGCATGGACCATTCGTGACTGGTGATTTCCGGCGCGTCTGGTTAGAAAGCCCGCTGCACGGTAATTCCGGCACTGGCGGATAACCGCCCCTGGCGCCGCCAACGAAGATGAGAGCATGGCAGACACCGAAGAAAAACAGAAAAAAAAGGACGGTGGCTGGGGCGAGACGATCCGCACTATCATCTACGCCCTGCTAATCGCATTCTTCGTCCGCACCGTGGCTTACCAGCCGTTCAATATTCCGTCTGGATCGATGATCCCGACCCTGCTGGTTGGCGATTACCTGTTTGTGTCGAAATTTTCCTACGGCTATAGCCGCTATGCGCTGCCGTTGGGGTTAGGATTTTTCTCCGGACGTATCTTTGGAAAGGCGCCGGAGCGTGGTGATGTCGCCGTGTTTCGCCAGCCGCCGACTAATCAGGACGATTTTATCAAGCGGATTGTCGGCGTTTCCGGCGACCGGGTTCAAATGATCAGAGGCGTGCTGCATATCAACGGTCAGGCGGTTGATAAAAAGCGTATCGAAGATTTTGTCACCGTCGACCGTCGGGGCCGCGAGCGTCGCGTCGCGCAATATACCGAGACACTGCTGAACGGCCCGACCTATACGGTCAGAGAATCTTTTGGTGACAATGGACCCGTCGACAACACGCGCGAATTCGTTGTGCCGGAGGGCCAGTTCTTTGCCATGGGCGACAATCGCGACGACAGTAACGACAGTCGCAGTTGGGGATTTGTGCCGGCTGAGAATTTGGTCGGCCGCGCCGAAATATTGTTCTTCTCGACCGATGGCCGGGCAGGGTGGTTCCAGCCGTGGTTGTGGCCATCGGCGACTCGTTTCTCGCGCATCTTCGATAGCGTTGATTGATGGGCGCGGATTCCAAGTTTAGCATTCTGCAAGGCCGCCTGGATTACACATTTCGGGATCCGAAAATCCTCGAACGCGCGCTGACCCATACCAGTGCCGGCGCTGTTCATAGTAACGAGCGCCTTGAGTTCCTCGGCGACCGGGTCTTAGGACTGGCCATGGCCGAGATGTTGCTCAACACTTTTACAGATGAAGATGAAGGCGCCATCGCCCGGCGGTTCGCCGAACTGGTGCGCGCCGAAAGGCTTACCGATATCGGCCGGGCAGTAGGTGTCGACGCCGCGCTTAAGCTAACCGGCCAGGCCGCCAATGACGGCATGGTGGCCGATGCGACCGAGGCGGTGATCGCCGCGCTCTATCTCGACGGTGGTTTTCCGGCGGCAAACCAGTTTATCGAGCGTCATTGGGCGCCGTTGATAAACAAGTCAGACGCACCGCCGCGCGATGCCAAAACGGCGTTGCAGGAGTGGAGCCAGGCGCAGGGCATTGGTCTGCCGAAATATCGCGACGTCGGTCGCGAAGGTCCCGATCATGAGCCGCTATTCACCGTCGAAGTGACGGTCACCGGCGTCGAACCGGCGCGCGCGCAAGGTACCAACAAGCGAGCTGCCGAACAGGATGCCGCGGCGCTTTTATTGGCACAGCTTGGGATTGACGATGTCGGCTGATCAAACCAGATGCGGCGTTATCGCCGTCATCGGCGTCCCCAATGCAGGCAAGTCTACCCTGGTGAACCAATTCGTTGGCGCCAAGGTGTCGATCGTCACCCATAAGGTACAGACCACCCGCAGTCGTATTCGCGGCATCGCCATCGTCGATGCGACCCAGTTGGTTTATGTGGATACGCCGGGCATTTTCACGCCCCACCGGCGTCTCGAACGGGCCATGGTCGATGCCGCCTGGATGGGGGCGGCCGACGCCGACATGGTCGTGCTCGTTGTTGATGCGCGGCGCGGCGCCACCGACGAGGTCATTCATATTGTCGACGGGCTTAAAGATAAGGCGCGACCGGCGGTCCTGGTCCTCAACAAGATCGATACGGTGAAGCGCGAAACTCTGCTGGCTTTGGCGGAGGAGCTCAACGCCAAAGGATTGTTCGAAGAAGTGTTCATGATATCGGCCCTCAACGGCGACGGGGTCGACGATCTACAGGCCTATCTGGCGTCAAGAATGCTGCCGGGCCCGTGGCTGTTTCCCGAGGATCAATTGTCCGACCTGCCGCAACGCCTGTTGGCCGCCGAAGTGACCCGGGAAAAGGCCTATCTGTACCTGCACCAGGAACTGCCCTACGCCTTGGCCGTCGATACCGAAGACTGGAAAGACTTCAAGGATGGCAGTGTCCGTGTCGCCCAGGTGATCTATATCGAGCGGGAATCGCAAAAGGGCATCGTGTTGGGCAAGGGCGGCGCGACCATCAAACGCATCCGCAGCGAAGCCCAGCAGGAACTAAGCGAGATGCTGGACCAGCCGGTGCATTTGTTCATCCACGTCAAAGTGCGCGAAAATTGGGTGAACGATCCGGGCCGCTACCGCGAATGGGGCTTGCGCTACGACGCTTGACCGCGCGCCGCGGGTGGCCAAATAAACATCATGGAATGGACCGACGAAGCCTTCGTGCTAGCCGCCCGCCGCCACGGCGAGGGGGCTGCCGTCGTGCAATTGCTGACCCGCGAACATGGGCGGCATGCGGGGTTGGTCCATGGCGGCGGTTCTTCGTCTAAGCGCGCCCTGGTCGAGCCGGGTAATCGGGTGCAGTCCAATTGGCGCGGTCGTCTGCCGGAGCATCTCGGGCGCGTGACACTTGAGGTCGAGCGATCCTATGCCGCCGCGTTGATGGATGACCCACGGCGGCTGTCGGCCTTGGCGGCGGCATGTGCCGTTGCCGAAACCGCCTTGCCCGAACGTGAGCCCCATCTGGCGATGTTTGACGCCACCCAGGCCTTGCTCGATAGCCTGGCCGACACGGGAGACGACGTTTGGCCGGCGATCTATATTCGCTGGGAATTGGGTTTGCTGGGCGAGCTTGGCTTTGGGCTGGACTTAGAGTCCTGCGCGGCGACCGGCCAGACCGACGATTTGGTCTTTGTGAGCCCCCGAACCGGGCGTGCCGTATCGCGCGATGCGGGCGAGCCCTATCGGGATAAACTGCTCGCCTTGCCGGTGTTTCTCGCGCCGTCTGGGGGGGGCGGGGCCGGTGTCTCGCCGCGCGATATTCGCAACGGCATCGAGTTGACCCGCTATTTCTTGGCGCGCCATGTGTTCAACCCTTTGAACCGACCGTTGCCGGGCGCACGCGACCGCCTGACCGATTTGCTGAATGATTTGCCGCAAAGCGAATAGTTGGCTAGCGAAGCGCTATCCGTTGTTCTAAAACAATCCAAGACCACAAGATGCTGCGGTTATAGAGGATTGGAATGGCAAGTACCGCCCCCTTTGGGACCATACGCGAAGAACCGTTCAAGGATGCGCTAAGCGAGCGTTATCTGAGTTATGCGGTCTCGACTATCATGGCGCGATCGCTGCCCGATGTGCGCGACGGGCTGAAGCCGGTTCATCGGCGTCTATTGTTCGCCATGCGCCAGTTGCGCCTGGATCCGGAGCAGGGGTTTAAGAAATGCGCCCGCGTGGTGGGGGATGTGATGGGTAAATTCCATCCCCATGGCGATCAGGCGATCTACGACGCCATGGTGCGATTGGCCCAGGAGTTCGCGGTGCGTTATCCGCTGATCGACGGGCAGGGCAATTTCGGCAATATCGACGGCGATAACGCCGCTGCCATGCGCTACACGGAAGCGCGTATGACCGAAATCGCCGTCGCGCTGCTCGAAGGCATCGACGAGGACGCGGTCGATTTCCGCGACACCTATGACGGCGAGGGCGAAGAACCGGTCGTCCTGCCGGCTAATTTCCCCAACCTGTTGGCCAATGGCGCCACCGGCATCGCCGTCGGCATGGCGTCGAGCATTCCGCCCCATAATGTGGGCGAAATCTGCGACGCCGCGCTCCACCTGCTGAAAACCCCGAAAGCGACCATCGCTAAACTGGTCGATTTCATGCCGGGTCCCGATTTCCCGACCGGCGGTGAATTGGTCGAGGACCGCGACAGTATCGTTGAGGCCTATAGCACTGGCCGGGGCAGCTTTCGGGTGCGGGCGAAATGGGAGGTCGAGGATCTCGGGCGCGGCCAGTACCAGATCATCGTCACGGAAATTCCCTACCAGGTGCAAAAATCCCGGCTGATCGAGAAGGTCGCTGACCTGTTGCAACTGCGCAAACTGGCCATGCTGGCCGATGTGCGCGACGAGTCAGCCGAAGATATTCGCCTGGTGCTGGAGCCGAAAAGCCGCAACGTGGAACCTGCGGTGTTGATGGAGAGCCTGTTCCGCCAGACCGAGCTGGAATCGCGCATCAGCTTGAACATGAACGTACTCGATGCCGACCAGACGCCGCGCGTAATGTCGTTGCGCGAAGTTCTGCAGGCCTTCCTCGACCATCGCCACGACGTGCTGGTGCGGCGCAGCAAGTACCGGCTGGAGAAGATCGCCAACCGCCTGGAAGTCCTGGCGGGCTACATGATCGTCTATCTCAACCTGGATGAGGTCATTCGCATCATCCGCGAAGAAGATGACGCCAAGGCGGTCATGAAGAAAAAGTGGAAACTGACCGACACGCAGGTCGACGCCATCTTGAATATGCGCCTGCGGGCGTTGCGGCGGCTCGAGGAAATCGCCATCCAGGAGGAAATCACCGGGCTGGAAGGCGAACAAAAATCGCTCAAGGCGCTGCTCAAGGACCGAAAGAAGCGCCTCGACAAGCTGGCTGGCGAAATCGCTGAGATTAAGAAAAAATTTGGCCCCAAGACCGAGATCGGTCGCCGGCGTACCAAGATCAGCGCCGCGCCGGAGCCGATTATTGTCCCGGTCGAGGCGATTATCGAACGCGAGCAGGTGACGATCGTGTGTTCGCAAAAGGGCTGGGTGCGCACCATCAAGGGCCACAATGTCGATGCCGGCACCCTTAAATACAAAGAGGGCGATAGCGCACGCTTTATCGTCGCGGCGGAAACCACTGATAAGCTGCTGGTCTTCGCCACCAATGGACGTTTCTACACCATCGGCGTCGATAAGCTGCCTGGCGGGCGTGGCAATGGTGAGCCGCTGAGCCTCATGGTCGATCTGGGTAATGACGCTGATATTGTCTCGCTTCTGGTCTATCAACCCGACCGGAAACTCTTCGTCGCCGCCAGCGACGGACGCGGCTTTATCGTGCCCGAAGGCGAGGTCGTGGCGCAGACGCGTAGCGGTAAGCAGGTGCTGAATGTACGCGGCGATATCGAGGCCCAGGTCTGTACCATCGCCAAGGGCGATCATGTGGCGGTGATCGGCGATAATCGAAAATTGCTGATCTTCCCGCTCGCCGAATTGCCCGAGATGACGCGCGGGCGCGGGGTCAAACTGCAGAGCTACGCAAACGGTGGCCTGCGCGATGGGGTGATCTTCACTCTGGCCGACGGTATGACCGTGCGCACCGGCGACCGCCACCGCACGTTTGAACAAAAGGACCTTGCCGACTGGATGGGCAAACGCGCCCAGGCCGGTCGTTTGCCGCCGCAAGGCTTCCCGCGCTCGAACAGTTTCAGCTAGTTGGGGTTTATTGTCGGACTAGACCGAAAATGCTAACAACGCGGCTCAAATCGGTGATCATAGGGTCGCCAAATTAGGGGAACAGGAATGACAATCAGCGCGCAAACTCAGCCGACACTCGCCGGCGCCGTATGGCCCAGCGCAACTTCGCCGACTGCCATGCGCATTGTGCGCAATGTTGTTTTGGCAATCCTCGGCAGCGTGTTCATCGCCCTGTCGGCGAAAATACAGGTTCCCATGTGGCCTGTTCCCATGACCATGCAGACATTTGCCGTACTGATTGTGGGCATGTCTTTCGGTTTCCGGTTGGGTGGCGCAACGTTGCTCCTATATTTGGCAGAAGGCGCCGCCGGGTTGCCGGTGTTCGCCAGCGGCGGTGGTCTGGCCTATCTCGCCGGACCGACGGCCGGCTATCTCGTTGGGTTTCTTGTCTCGGCTGCATTGGTTGGTTGGCTTGCAGAGCGCGGTTGGGACCGTACTTTTGTTTTGACCCTTGTTGCGATGGTGCTGGGAACGGCGATCATCTTCGGTCTTGGCGTTGCATGGTTGTCGATTTTTCTCGGCGACGCGAATAAGGCGATTGCCAGCGGACTGACACCGTTTTTGGCCGGTGCTGCCGTCAAAATCACATTGGCCGCTGTCGTGTTACCGTTCGCTTGGAAGCTCGCGGCCAAACTTCGCCGCTAACCGGCAACATCCGGTCAGCCGGCGTGCCGCGCTAGAAATTCAGGGAAATATCGGTGTGTTTGGCACGGCACGCGGCAACGCTTCGCGCGATGCTGGTCGGCAGGCGGTCCTGTAGGCGTAAGCCGATCGAGTTCTTTATGGCGTCGTCATAGCTGGTGAGGCCGGCGAATAGATCGGTCGCCGCGCGTTCGCGCCAGGTCACTTCGTTTTTATAAAGATCGATGGCCTCGGCGACGAACTCGACGGTTTTCTCACGACCCTTTCCATCTTTCTTCAAGGCGCGATCGGCCTTGGTCAACACTGAGTTGATCGCACTGATATCCGGTGCTGCCCTGCTCAGGGTGCTACGGGCCGCTTTCAGGGCGGCTTTGACCTCTTCGACCGACCCGTTCTCGGCAATCGACGTAAGCGCATCCATATCTGCTGAAACCGATGCCAGATCGCTACCTGACAGAGCCACGGCCAAGGTTTTCTGAACAGGTTCGTAGGCCCTATCCACATTGCGGCGATAGTCTCGGCGAGCTTTTTTCTCCGCGCTCAATAGGCTTACGAACTGTTTTTGTTCGGCTTCCCAGCTTTGCGGAATTTCGTTCATGACAGCAGTTTTTTCGGCCTTCAAGGCTTCGATGCGATTCTCGGCATCGCTGATGTCTGACGGTATCGTTGCTTCACTACGTTTAAGGCGCCTGATGTCGTTTGTAAGTTCGGCGATCTCGTCGTCGATATCCCGCACTTCCTGCTGTAGGCGGCGCACGCCTTTATGAATTGGGCGATAACCGACGGTGGCTTGCTCCACATTGGCGGCGGCAGCGCGTACCTGGGTCACAAGCTCGAATGTCCCCAGCGCCATATCGAAACTCTTGGCCAGTTCCGTTTGGCGGTTTTCCGGCAGATAACTGATGTCGAGGCGCATGGCGGTTTGAATTTGGTCTTTGAGGGCGTCGCCACTCTCGTCATAAACCGCGAATAAATGTTGTTCGATACATTGCTGGAGCCGCGGGTTTTTTGGCGGCGGCGCGGTATCGGCGGTGAGGAAGGATTGGTTGGGCAGGAAGTTCACCAGGCTGGGGAATGTGCCGGCAATGGCGAGCCCCACCAACTGCAGCGCAATGAAGGCGACGACGCCCTTGTAGATATCGGTCGTCTTGACCTCGATCGGCGCCACACCGCGCAGATAGAACAGGGCAAAACCAAAGGGCGGCGTTAGGAACGACGTTTGCATGTTCACGCCGATCATCACGCCGAGCCATACGGCGGTCACGTTCGCGCCGGGATCGGACAATAGGATCGGGGCGACAATGGGCACGACGACCACTGCGATTTCGATGAAGTCGAGAAAAAAGCCGAGGAAGAATATCACCGCCATTACGACAATGAATTGTGCCCAGAACCCGCCCGGCAGGCTGGTCAGGAATTCCTTCACCAGTTCTTCGCCGCCGAAACTGCGAAATGCTGCGGTCAACATGGCGGCGCCGAGCAGGATGATGAAGACCATCGAGGTGGTCTTGGCGGTTTCCACCATGACGCCTTTCAGCGTCTCGTCGATCTGTACCGTCCGCCAACCGCTCCAAGCGACGGCAACAAGCAGGCCTAAGACGGCGATGACCGCCAGGATGATGCCGATCGTGTCCGTCCTCGTGTCGATGCTTTTGATGTTGAGGTCGAATTGGCTCAGCAAAACAAAAATGGCGACGATCGATATGATGGCGATTATTGCTGGCGTAAAGGCGCCGCGCTTCCCCTCCATCAGCCGGTAACCGGCCATGATCATGGCTCCGATGGCCCCAATCGCGCCGGCCTGGTTGACCGTGGCGACACCCATAATGATCGATCCCAGAACCGCTAAGATCAATGTCAGCGGCGGGACCAATGCCAGAACGACATGGAAGGCGAATTGCAGGTCGAATTTGCCCTCTGATGGTACCGGCGGCGCCATCTTGGGCCGCACCAATGCGGTGATCAGAATGTAGGTAACATAGAGTCCGACAAGAACGAGTCCGGGCGCCAGCGCGCCCAGAAACATATCGCCGGCGCTGGTCGAGGTGATGCCGAATTCGGTCGGTAAGACCGATTGGCCGGTGGCGTTCTTATACTCGATTTGCCGCAGCGTGCCGGCCTGATCGGTCGCGTTCGACAGTTGGTCGGCGAGGATGATCAGCACGATCGACGGCGGGATGATTTGGCCCAGGGTACCAGCCGCGGCAATCGTGCCCGAGGCCAGCGATTTGGAATAATTGTTGCGCAACATCGCCGGCAACGAGATCAGCCCCATGGCCACGACGGTGGCCCCCAGGATGCCTGTGGTGGCGGCGAGTAGGGCGCCGACCAGTACCACCGAAATGCCGAGGCCGCCCGGTATCGGACCGAAAAGTTGCGCCATGGTGACCAGAAGGTCTTCGGCGATCTTCGAGCGCTGCAGCATGATGCCCATGAACACGAACAGGGGCACAGCGATCAGTGTATCGCGCTCGACTTCCCAATAGACGCCGCGAAAATTGGTAACGCCGGCGGAGAGCCACTGACCAGGTCCATCCTGGGCGAAATAGGCGCTCACATCGCC
>JABDJY010000500.1 GCA_013003285.1 Alphaproteobacteria bacterium
CCATCCCTCCCCCTCAAGGGGGGAGGGATGGGGAGGGGGGTGCTTCGTTAAAAGCAAAAGGCAATTAGTTGATCGGCGCGTCGTCGCGGTCCCAGTGGCGTTTGGGCTCGGCGCCGGCGGCGCGGAGACTGTCCATATAAGCGCTGAGGACTTCGCTGCCGGCATAACCTTCCGCCTCGCGGGCACTGGCCCATTGACGCCCCAGGGGCGGCAGGGCGGCGACCCATTCTTCGCGCCGGGAGCGGAAAAACCGTTGGGTGCTCATGCGGCCCTTCTTGAGTTTCTTGAATTCGTCGAGGATCCGTGAACCCGCGTCGCAATAGGCCTGGGCGCCCACCGGCACGAATGCATCCGCGGCGGTTAGCAGGGCCTGGCGTAAGGGATCGGAGAATTCGGCGAAGCGCTGCGCATTGATGGTGATCGCATAGGCGGTCTGGGGGCCAAACTCGGTCAGCAAATAATTGTTCAACTGGCGTTCCAGTTTCAGCTCGGCAATCTTGGTGATCGGCATGATCGCGCCGTCCAGAGATCCCGCATCGAGCGCGCCAGTGATCTGGCCCTGCGGCATGCGAAAGGGCTTCGCGGCGACACCGGAGAGCCAAGACTCGATCCGGATCGAGACCGCGATGGTCAGGCCGCGCAAGTCCGCGATCTGTTTGATTTTCGGAACGGTGAAGAGCCCAAACCCATCGGTGGTGATATTGGCCAGGTAAATCTGTCCCGCCTTCTGCCACGGCGCATTCATATCAACGAATGACGTGTGCAAATCGTGATAAGCCCCCGCCGCAACCGTGCATTGGGTGGTTGAAAAGGGCAGGTGCAGGCTGATGTTTTGCAGCGGCAAAAGCCGGGACTCATGGTCCAGCGCGATGAGGCCGATATCGCCCAGCCCGTCGGCGACCGCCTCCAACACATCGCCATGCTTGGCGATGGTGCCGTCATAGGCCGGGTGCCATTTAAAGGTCATGCCCTCGCTGGCGGCCGCCATTTGTTCTTCGACAGCGGCGCGGAAATGCTTGCGAAAGATCACCACCGCCGGGTGCTTCGCCGGTAAACCGCTCACGACCGTGAAATGTTCGGGCTCGCTCTCGGCGACCGCCGGCGCCGCCGCAATCACGGCGGCGGCCGAGGCGGCGATCATGCCCGCTATCCAGGATCTAACCATCGTCTTACCCAACGTCGTTTGCGCCAATAACCTTCGCGGCGGTCCTTAAGGGCTGGCCAGGGAGGCGGCATCTCGGGCACCATATTGGCGCAGAGTGGTTAACGAATTTTATGCGGGGGAGAATCCGATATGCGCGCAGCGTGGTACGCCAAACAAGGTCCGGCCAAACGGGTCATCAAGGTCGGCGAGATGGATACACCCGAGGCTGGCCCCGGCCAGGTCCGGGTGCGGCTGGCCTATTCCGGCCTCAACCCCTCCGATATCAAGCGGCGCCAAGGGTTTGGCGGCCAGCAGCTCGGCTATCCGCGCATTATTCCCCATAGCGATGGCGCCGGGGTAATCGACCAGGTTGGCCGTGGCGTGGCGAAATCGCGCCTCGGCGAAAAGGTCTGGATCTGGAGCGGCCAATGGCAGCGTCCGTTCGGCACCTGCGCCGAATATATCGCTCTGCCGGCGCGCCAGGCGGTCGCCATGCCGCGCCGCATGAACCTGTTGCACGGCGCGTGCATCGGCATACCCGCGATCACCGCCCACCGCGCGCTGTTCGCCGACGGTCCGATCAAGGGCAAAACCGTGCTGGTCACCGGCGGCGCCGGGGCGGTCGGCAACTACGCCATCCAGCTCGCCAAATGGGGCGGGGCCGCTCTGGTGTTGGCGACGGTCAGCTCACCGGCCAAGGCACGCCAGGCTAAGGCGGCCGGTGCGGATGTGGTGATCAACTATAAGAAGCAGGATGTGGCGCAACGGGTGATGCGGGCGACCCAGCAAGAAGGCGTCGATCACGTCGTCGAGGTCGCCTTCGGGGTCAATCAACCGACGATCCTCAAGGTTTTGAAACCCCACGGCATCATCGCCTGCTATGCCTCAGACAAGGCGCCGGAACCGGTGCTCAATTTCTATGCCTTCATGCAACGCAACGCGAATTTGCGCTGGGTCTTTATGTACGAGATCCCCGATGCCGCCTTCCGCCAAGCCACCCGCGATATCACCGCCTGGCTCAGCAAGGGAAAGCCGCATCACCCGGTGGCCGAGACATTCCCCCTTTCGCAAACCGCCGACGCGCATCTCTATCTGCAATCGGGCAAGGCCAACGGCAACGTCATCGTCGCGGTCGATAAATAGCTGTCTGTGGATTAAGCGGCCGCTTGTCGGGCCTGCAGGCCGAAGGCTTCGGCGATAAGCTTATAAGACCGCACCCGCGCCGCGAAGTCGTAGGTGATCGTCAGGATCACCAACTCGTCGGCGCCATGGCGCTCCGCCAGTTCTTCGAGCTGCGCTTTGACGAAGGCCGGGTCACCGACGAAGCGATTGAGTTTATTCTGCTCGACCGCGGCGCGCTCATGATCGGTATAGTCGTAAGCTAGGGCCACTTCCGGCGGCGGATAGGGCAAATGCTGCCCCTGGCCCAGCTTGAGACGCCAATAATCGCGGCTCGCCGCCAGATATTCGGCCTCTTCCATGGTCTCGGCACAGATCACGAAGACGCCGAGATTGACTTTTGGTTCGCTCAACACCGGCGAGGGACGGAAATTGTCCCGGTAATGGTCGACCACCGCCTCGCTGCCATAGGGCGTGATAAAGTGGGCAAATGAATAGGCCAGACCGAAATGGGCGGCGTAGGCGGCGCTCTGTTCGCTCGACCCCAGCAACCAGACTTCCGGCAATTCCGGCGCCGCCGGGGTGGCGCGCACATTCTTGAAAGGCTCGGACACCGGCGCCTGGCCGGCCAAAAACGCCGTCATATCGGCGATCTTGGTGGGGAAATATTCGATGCCAATCTGGTTGCCATAGGCCAGCGCCGCCGCGGTTATCCCGTCGCTGCCCGGCGCGCGGCCAATGCCTAAATCGATGCGGCCGGGAAACATGTTTTCCAGCAGAGCGAAGTTCTCGGCCACCTTGAGCGGGCTGTAATGGCTCAGCATGACACCACCGGAGCCGACGCGGATATGGTCGGTCGCCGCGGCAACCCGGGTCACCATGATCTCCGGCGACGAGCCGGCGAAACCGTCGGTGCCGTGATGCTCGGCCAGCCAATATCGGCTGAACCCCAGCGCTTCGGCCGCTTGCGCCAGCCGGATAGTCTCGTCGATCGCCTGAGCCGGCGTACCGCCGGCGCGCACCGGAGACTGGTCGAGAACGCTGAAATCGATCATGGCATTTACCTATCACACCGGCGCGGTGGGTAAAGGCCCACGCCCACGCTCGGTTAAATCTCAGCCAATGCCGCCAATACCTTATCCGATGTCGTGGTCCAGCCGATCAGCGCGTCGGACGAACGCACCATTTCGAGGGTCGCCTGCTTAAACGCCGGGTAGTAGCTTTCGGTGGCGTCCTCGACCAGCAGGCACTCATAGCCCCGGTCATTGGCTTCGCGAATAGTGGTTTGCACGCAGACTTCGGTGGTGACCCCGGTAAATACCAGATGGGTAGCGCCAAGCCGTTGCAGATCGTTCTGCAGGCTGGTGTCATAGAACGCCCCCTTGCCGGGCTTATCGATGACGATCTCGCCGGCTTGCGGGTACAGCGCGGGAATAATGTCGCTGCCCGGCTCGCCGCAGATGAGTAAACGCCCCATGGGGCCTTCGTCGCCGATTTTCAATTCCTGCCGTCCCCGCTTCAGCTTCGCCGGCGGGCAATCCGACAGATCGGGCTTATGACATTGGCGGGTGTGGATGACCGGCAGGTCCTGGGCGCGGAATACAGCAATCAGCGCCGCCATGGTCGGTACGATGGCCGAACAGGCGCTCACATCGAGGCCCAGCGACGCGCCATAGCCTTCCGGTTCCAGATAGTCGCGCTGCATATCGATGGCCAACAGAGCCAAGCCGGCGGGCGCAAATTCATAGTCATAGGGTTGTGCGGAAATGATCGGCATCTGGTGACTCCATGCCATTGCGGCGGGTAAGACTATATCACCCTTGATCGGACGCGCCCGAGGCCCAACAATCGGGATTATTTACGAAAGTCATTATGTCGAACTCCGTTACTCTACCCTCCGTCGACCGCCTGCTGCGCACCGAACCTTTGGTTGCGCTGATCGAGGCCCATGGCCGCCAGCCGACGACCAACGCGGTGCGCGAGGTGCTGGCTAGCATGCGCGCCGCCCTGACAAACGGGAACGGCGAAACCGCCACACCCGGCGAGGCCGACATCGCGGCCTTGGTCGCTGCCCGCCTGCTGCGCGCCGAAACCCCCACCCTCAAACGGGTATTCAATCTGACCGGCACGGTGCTGCACACCAATCTTGGCCGGGCGCCCTTGGCGGCAGAGGCCATCGCGGCAATGACCGAAGCCGCGCGCGGCGCCAGCAATCTGGAGTTCGATCTGGCCAGCGGCCGGCGCGGCGACCGTGACAGCCATCTGGAGGATTTGATCTGCGCCCTGACCGGCGCCGAAGCGGCGACCGTGGTCAATAACAACGCCGCGGCGGTCATGCTGACCCTCAACACTTTGGCGCGGCGTAAGGAAGTGCCGGTGTCGCGCGGCGAGTTGATCGAGATCGGCGGCGCCTTTCGCATCCCCGACATCATGTCGCGCTCGGGCTGCAAGCTGATCGAGGTCGGCACCACCAACCGCACCCACCCGGCCGACTTCGAGACCGCGATCGGCCCCCGCACGGCGCTGCTG
>JABDJY010000002.1 GCA_013003285.1 Alphaproteobacteria bacterium
ACCCGATGGTGAGGTCGCGGAAGGTACAGGCGCTATTCGGCGAGCCTGGCTGACCGGGGCGACTGAGCGCTACGCCCATGGCATCTTGGGCGATCGTATCGAGGCATCGGGCGTTGGTATTGAACGCGCCGATGGGAAGTTTTTATATTTCGAACTGGGTGAAAATTCGGTCTTCGAAGATCGCCGGGCGCGCCTGGTCGATTTCGATGGCGATGGGGTCGACGAAATTGTTGTGGTTAAAACCTATCTGAACGCCGGCGCGACCCTGGCGGTGTTGGAAGCGGGCGATGAGGCGTTGGAACTCGTTGCCGAGGCGGAACCCATCGGGCAGTCCAATCGTTGGCTCAATCCGGCGGGCGCCGGCGATTTTGATGGCGATGGCCGCACCGAAGTCGCCTATGTGGAGACGCCGCATATCGGCGGTACTTTGAAACTATACGAGTATGGCAACCGAAAGCTGACCGCGGATGGCGCGGCGCGGGGCTTTTCCAATCATGCGATTGGCAGCCGTGAACAAAGTCAGGCTGCGGTGGTCGATTGGAACGGCGACGGCATTGTCGATTTGTTGGTGCCCGATGCGCGCCGCCAGGAACTGCGTGTGGTGACTTTTGCCGGCGGCAAGTTCACAGAGTTAGAGCGGATTAGCAATCCACAACGGATTGTTACCGCGGTGCTGCCGGCGCGATTTGGACAATCCGATCGCACCGTTGTGGTCTATGGCCTGGCCGACGGAACCTTGGTGGCGGTTTCACCGTCATCCAACCCTTGATGTGCGTTGACATAAATTTTAGAAAATGTCCGTACAATTAAGCTCGTAACGACGGCTGAATATCTTTAAGGTTTTCTTCACTGGTTCAGTGCCCGAATAGGGGCTGTCCCGAATTGGGGTTCTGTCGTATTAAACGCCTCGTGGATTGGAGTTGAGATGTCGAAACTCAAACGCACAGCCTGCGGTGTTGCTGTCGCCACCTTAGTGTCGGTCGCCGCCATCGGATCTGCAAACGCGATCGAGCTCAAGGGCCCTAAAGAAAGGGCTGCGATCAACGCGCGTCTGCTGCAAACCGAAATGATGGTCGCGGCTTTGACCTGCGATCTACGCCCGCGTTACAACAGAGCGATGCGCACGTTCCAGAATGATCTGATTGGCCATGGCAAGGTATTACGCTCCATCTTTAAGCGTAATCATGGCGCCTCGGCGCAGCGCCAGATGGACAAATATATCACCCAGCTCGCCAACGATGCTTCGGCCCGGAGCAATTACGACCGCGGGACCTATTGTCAAACAGCGGCAGACTTGTTCGACAATGTTTTGTCATCGTCCGGCGGTTTCGATCAAATGACGACGAAGCTGATCCAGGAAGCGGCCCTACCGATCAAATCGCGCTGATCGGTTATTGAATTGGGCGGCGTTGCTGCCCAACTTTCCAAACACCAAACAAAGCAGCCCGCCCGGATGATCTAGATCTGGCGGCCGCTGCTTATCTTGTGACATCCAGCCAAAAAAGTAGCGCGCCGAGGCGCGCCGTTGTGAGGCTGACCCCGAGATGCATTAAGCATCTCAGGGTCAGTGATTTCACGTTATTGAAGGACGAGTTCGACGCGCCGGTTTTGCGGCTCGCGAACACCGTCGGGCGTCGGGACGAGAGGATCGGACTCGCCGCGCGCGAAGGTGGCAACCGTTGAGGGGTTGATACCCAGTGTTTGGAGTTGTGCCCTCACCGCATTCGCACGGCGTTCGGACAAAGCCGAGTTATAATCCGTCGCACCGGAACGGTCAGCGTGACCGGTGGCGATGATACGGGCCGAACCGGTTGTCTTTGCGGTATCGGCAGCGTCGCGCAGAATGGTTAGCGCTTCAGCCGTGATCACCGACTGATCCCAGTCGAAGAAGACGATAAAGTTCTTCGGCGGTTCTGGTGCGGGCGGCGGTGGCGGCGGCGGTGCCGGCTGCGGCGCGGGCGCTTGGGCAACAGGCGCGGGCGCTGGCGGTGCGGGCGGGATCATCGGACCGGCCGGATCGGTTAAATTGAAGCGAAGGCCAATGAAGATCGCATGGTCGCGGTATTTCGCATCGACTTCGGCGACGCTCGGAGAGGTCTGGAAGTCGAGATCTTCAATGTTCAAGAAGCGATAATCGAGGGTCAGCTTAAGCCGGTCGTTTAAGGCATAAGCGGCGCCGGCGCCAAGCTGCCAGGCCCAACCGAGGTCATTCTCATTGACAGTTGTCGTTGAGACCGGGCTCACGCTGCTGTAATCCACGTCTGCCAAACCAAGGCCACCGCCAACATACAGGTCGATATCCTTCGCGACACCGATGTCATAGAAGACGTTGCCCATGAAACTCAAGGCATCGACACCGCCGCTTCCCGAAGCGCCCGAAATCGAGTCAACGTCAGAATCCCGGTATCCGACTTCAATTTCCGTACGCCAAGGTGTGGCGCCCAACTGCAGGCCTAGACCAACCAACCCGGCCAGGCCAGCGTCGGTCGAATTCTCGACACTGATGCTGCCGCCGCCCATATCGGCATCGTCGGTTTGATGCGCGCCCACTGCGCCGGAGAGATACAACCCCTGAAAAAACCGGGTGCTGCTGCTTTCCTGCGCCAAGGCAGAAGTGCTGCCGAATGCGACCGTGAGGGCCGCAACGGATAGCGCGGCGCGAAATGTAGACTTATTGATCATGACCTAAACCTTCTTGTCATTCCGTCCAGCCGGGCAATTCCAGCCCATGGAAACGGCAGTCTATTAAACGATTCGCCAAGAGATAGCATAGCTTTGCATTTGAATTAACTACCACGATTGTACCAAGTGGCGAATATGCTGAGTTGTGGCAAAAATAACACATGAATGCTATGTGCCGAATTAGGTGGGGTATTTTTGTGTGAAATTTGCAACTTTCGGGCTCTAATGGCCTGTTTCCATGTGCTGCGAACGTGCATCTTGACGCCTAATTCTTGCGCCAAAACGCTCGAAAACACGAAACAACGCCATTTCCGTTGCTGTAGCGGGGTAAACCCGCTAAATCCGGCTCGCCATGTCCTCGGAAACTGAAAATAGAGCTCTGCTCCCCTCCGGCCTGCACGATCTTTTGCCGCCGCGCGCCGCACAGGAAGCTGCAACGGTTCGTGCGCTGACCGATGCCTTCGCCGGCTTCGGGTATGAGCAGGTCAAACCGCCATTGGTCGAGTTCGAGACGACATTGACCGGCGCCGGAGAGAATGGCGGCGGCAGCTTAGCGGGGCATATGTTCCGCTTGATGGATCCGGCGAGCCAGCGGATGATGGCGGTCCGCGCTGACATTACCCTGCAGGTGGCGCGGATCGCGGAAACCCGGTTACGCGATACAGCGCGGCCATTGCGGCTATCTTACGCGGGTGAGGTCTTGCGAGTTCGCGGTAGCCAATTACGGCCCGAGCGCTTGTTTGCGCAGGCCGGCGTGGAACTCATCGGCACGGCCGATGTCTCCGCCGACGTTGAAGTCGTGGTCCTCGCCGTCGAAGCGCTTGCCGCCACCGGCATCGCCGCGCCGACAATCGATTTAAATTCCCCGGCCTTGGTGGCCCATTTACTGGCCGATATTGCCGTCGACGACGCGGTTGTGGAGCAGCTTCGGGGCGCCCTGGATCACAAGGACGCTGCCGCCGTTCGCGATGTCACCCGTGCGCATGGGGTCGCCTTCGGCAATGCTGCGCGCATCCTCGATGAGCTGGTGGGCGCCGCGGGAACAGCGGAAGAGGTGTTGCCGGTTCTTAAAAGACTTGAGTTACCGGTGGCCGCGGCCGCTGAGATTGACCGGCTCGAAGCCGTTGTTGATGGAATTCGCGCGGCTGGCGCTGATTTGTCGTTGACTTTAGACCCGGTGGAATATCGTGGTTTTGAATATCACACCGGGGTCAGCTTCACGGTTTTCGCGACTGGCGTTCGCGGCGAATTGGGGCGCGGTGGGCGCTACATCACCGCCGGCGGCGAAGCGGCGACGGGATTTTCGCTTTACCTCGACTCGATCATGAGGGCCCTGCCTGAACCAGCCGCGGCGTCGAAACTATACCTGCCGTTTGGCGCGCCGGCCGCGGCGGCCAATCCGCTGCGCGCCGAAGGTTGGGTCACGGTTGCCGGATTGGCGCCCGAGGCGGATGTACGTGCTGAGGCGCGGCGGATGGCGTGTAGCCATTGCTGGCAGGATGGTAAAATTCTAACCCTGGACGATGGCAGCGGCGACGCGCCGACGGAGAAATAAATGGCGAATGTCGCTGTCGTGGGCTCCCAATGGGGCGATGAAGGCAAGGGTAAGATTGTCGACTGGCTGTCTGAGCGAGCCGATGTGGTTGTGCGCTTTCAGGGCGGGCACAATGCCGGCCATACCCTGGTCATCGGTGAACGCGTCTACAAACTGAGTCTTCTGCCGTCCGGAGTGGTGCGGCCGGGCAAGGTTGGTGTCATCGGCAACGGCGTCGTCGTCGATCCGTGGGCGCTGCTATCGGAGATCGACACGCTGTCGCAGCAGGGCGTCACGATCACGCCGGATAATCTAAAGGTCGCCGACAATGTGTCGCTGATACTGCCGCTTCACCAGCATCTCGATAATGCTTTGGAAGAAGCGCGGGGCACGAGCAAGATTGGCACCACCGGTCGGGGCATTGGGCCAGCGTATGAAGATAAGGTGGGGCGCCGGGCCATCCGCCTGTGCGATTTGGCCGACCGCGAGATGCTGGCCGCGCGGGTCGATCAGCTGTTGTTCCATCATAACGCCTTGCTCCGTGGGCTCGGCGCGGAGGAAGTCGATGCGGCCGAATTGCTCGCCCAATTACACGACGTCGCCGACCGGCTGCTGCCGTTTGCGGCGCCCGTCTGGCATTGGCTCGACGAGGCCCGCCGCGCCGGCAAACGCATCCTCTTCGAGGGAGCTCAAGGGGCGATGCTCGACGTTGATCATGGCACTTATCCGTTCGTGACCTCGTCCAATACGGTGGCCGGCCAGGCAGCCGCCGGTGCCGGGGTTGGCCCGGGGACAATCGGATATGTCTTGGGCATTAC
>JABDJY010000016.1 GCA_013003285.1 Alphaproteobacteria bacterium
TTGCTGCCTGTCGTGATCGGTTAACTGAGGATATTGTTCCTGGCGGGAGAACAAGAAGCCTTGGTACGGTAAACCGTTATCTGGCAGCCTTCTCCCATGTCATTACAGTAGCGATGAAGGAGTGGGGATGGATCGACCATAATCTAGCTCATGCTGTGGCAAAGTTTAAAGAAGCAAAGGGGCGGACCAGATATCTATCTGATGAAGAACGTTCGAGGCTATTGGCGGCCTGTAAGAATAGCAAAAGCCAATATCTTTTCCCGATCGTCGTTGTTGCTATCGCTACAGGAATGAGAAAGCAGGAAATTCTCTCGTTGACCTGGAAAAACATCAATCTGGAACGCGGCGTTGCATACCTATTTGAAACCTATAATTCAGAACCGAGAGCGGTTTCCTTGGCCGAGCCCGTACTTGGGCTTCTCACAGAACTCCATGACCGTCGCTCCAATATTTCCAGCTTCGTATTCCCCATCCCAGATGTCCCAAAATCGGGATAATGGGCATGGTCCAAATTCCTCAAAACGACAACAAAGTATCCCTAGGGACATATAAGGGACAGCGGAAAGCGCCAGATACTGCCACTCTTGGCTTGAAAGCGAGTGTCCCTCGAGGGTGCCACTGGGGAATGAGGCAACACTGATTACTTTTGGGAGCTGCCCACACGAGAGCTGCACAAAACGTAGTACCGATCGGCTCACGTCCGTTGTTGTACGCATTCCGGTCGTGCCTTAGGGGTGCCGCTGATGGCGGCTTTTAGCCAAAACCTGCCCTTCAGCAGAAACTAATATAATATTGACTGCCTGCTACGCCAATTGGTTCGCCGGGTGGCTATCAACTTGTGCAAACTGTTTCTGCCGACGCATGCGGAAAAACTCGGCGCCTCCGAGGAACACCGTCCGGTTTCTTCCGGCTTTTTTAGCTTTGTACATGGCTTCATCGGCTCGCATTAGAAGGGATTCAACGCTGCCGTCTTCGGGGTCACAAACGGTCACCCCAAAGCTTGCCGTAACACTCACCTGCTGATCGCCGCAAACAACTGGTGTATCAGAAATGATATTACGAAGTTTTTCGGCAGCGCTCATAGCACCCGAACGGTCGGTCTCCGGCATTAGAATTACAAACTCCTCGCCACCGAAACGGGCGAATAGATCAACTGACCTCAAGTTTGCCTTGCACGTGGATGCCAGGCTCTGAAGCACGGCATCTCCCGCCGCGTGCCCGTAGGTGTCGTTGACCACTTTAAAATTATCAACATCGAACGTGATAAAGGCCGCAGGGCGTTTGTACCTTTGTACCCTGTCCATCTCCCGCTTCACATCCAATTGAAAGCTTCGCCGGGTCTGCGCCCCCGTTAAGCTGTCGGTGGTCGCGATCTCACGGAGTTCAAGCTCGTCCATAACCAGACGCGCCAGGTCCCAGAGAAGATTGATTTGCTCGTCCGACAATTCACGAGGTTGTTGATCAACCGCACACAGAGTGCCGATGTTGTAGCCGTCAGGTGTCTTCAGAGGGATGCCGATATAAAAACGGATGTATGGTTCGCCCGTAACCAATGGGTTCTGGCGAAATCGTGAATCATCCAGGGCATCCGGGATAATCAAAGGCTCATCTTGCATTATTGCGTGGGTGCAGAATGAGATGTTGCGCGGTGTTTCCGTCGCATCGAGCCCTTGTCGAGACTTAAACCATTGCCGATCGGCATCAACCAGCGACACCAGAACGATCGGCATCTGAAGCGCAGATTTGGCCAGGCGCGTTATTCGATCGAACGACTCTTCCGGAGGTGTATCGAGAATATCATAGCGATGGAGTGCCGCAAGGCGGTCGGCTTCGTTAGGGTTTATTAGGTCAAGCATTCGTAGTTCCTCTTTGGTCTGCAACCCAGACATACTTGAGGGTGATCGCAGAGTTATTCATCGGCTTACTTAATCTAGTTCACCGCTATGGCTCGCAGCCTTGATACGTTCGATATTGGATGCGAGTTCCCGTTCGTACTCTTTAAAGATTTCAATGACGTGTTCGGCAATTTGTTCCTGACCCATGCCAAGGTTTTGCAAATCACCAGCTAAGCGCAATAGATTTTCGTAGTGTCGTCTTACGTTATCCCGAACCTTCGGAGGCATGTCTTGGTCTTCCATGCGTTCCTTAATCACAACAAGTGCTTCGGCACCGCTATTTAGGTCGTTCGACATACTTTTCTCGACAATCATGCTGGATCGGGGATTTCCCTAAAATTAGTCGAAAAGTCTTAAATATGGCTGAACGCTATCGTACCGCGGCTGGATTGGGGCATCCTCATGTCCGTTAATGGGATGGACCGGCTGCTTCCCAAGCTGGTTAGTCTGAGTTTTCTCAGACCAGCTAACAGA
>JABDJY010000019.1 GCA_013003285.1 Alphaproteobacteria bacterium
CCGGCGAGTCTTCGGGCGGTGTTTCTTCGTCTTCGGCGATTAAAGGTGAAGATTGATAGCGCGCGCCCAATTGGATGCCTAGCGAGCGAAATTCCTCGGTAAAGGTGGCGAGATGGGCGCCAATCCTCTTGCGGGCCGCATCGCCTGCGGCGCCTCCATCTTCCAGCTCGGGCGGGATTTCCAGATTGGCGACAGCGCTGGCGAATTGATGGGACATGGCGGTATTGCGCTGCCCGATCGGTAGCCGCTCGACCTCGTAAGTGTCGAGCAGCGCCGGCGGCGCCCAACCTTGGACCACGGCCGCCAGTTTCCAAGCCAGATTGGCGACGTCATCGACCCCCGTATTCATGCCGAAACCGCCGGTTGGCGTGAACAGGTGGATCGCGTCGCCGGCCATCAGAACGCGGCGGTCCTGGTAGCGTTGGGCGACGAGGGCGAGGCCAGCGGTCCATGGCTTTGAGGAAAGCAACTTGATGGGGATGTCGGCGCCGACCGTGGCCCGGAAGCTGGCGGCGGGATCCACATCGGCGAATTCGACCCCGGGCGGCACCCGTGTCAGCGCGACATACTTCCCCTTGGCGTCGAGCGCCGCGACGCTGGAACGTGCATCGGCATTAACGGTCCAATAGTGCCAGCCGGGGGTGAGAGGCATGAGGTCGAGGAGGCCGGGCGCCTCGACATAGCTCGACATCATGCGGCCGCGCATGAAGCTGTCGTCTTCGCCACCCTCGCCGTCAAAGCCGACACCGAGCGCCTGGCGCACGGTCGACCGGGCGCCGTCGCAGCCAATCAGCCAATCGCAGCGGATTTCTTGGCGGTTGCCATCGGAAACTCGCTCGATCTGCGCGGAGACAAAGCCGTCATGCTGCTCGAATTTCAGCAACCGCCAGCCGAACCGCATGTCGACGCTTTCAAAAGTTCCGGCGTGTTGTTTGAGGATTGTTTCGATGTAGAAGAAATTGGCGCGGTGCAGGGGCTCTGGCGTCAGCTTCATATGCTCGGATCGAGGACCGTCGCGCAGTTGTTCGGTGACCGACGGCATCGCCAGGCGGGCCAATTCCCAGCCGGCAAAGCGAGTGACGTAGACCACGTCGGTGGCGTGATCGGCCGGCAACCCCGCGGCGCGCACCTGATCGGCGATCCCCAGACGGCGGTAATGCTCCATGGTGCGCGCATTCAGCGTATTACCCTGGGGGTGTGTGGCTTCCGTCTCGCCGTCATTGACGATGATACAATCGACGCCACGGGTTCCTAATTCGACGGCCAGGGTGAGGCCCACCATGCCGCCGCCAACGATTAGGACCGGTGTGTGAATTTCATCGGGTGGGTCGGCGTGAGTCATCGATGTCTATACTCGAGTGCGGAAGGGGGAGAGGCCTTTTATAGAAAACTCTCCGTCGATCTCCAATCTACTTAGGCAAAGGCGGGTTCGGTTTTCGTGTCGCTGCCATGCGCGGGACCATGGGGTGTGCCCGGTTCGTGGCCCGAGAACGAATTGACCAGCAATCCGTACTTCATATGTGCGTCGCTGACCTGACGGTAGAAGGCAATGCTATCGCGCATCGGACCGCCCAGACGCTCAAAACCAGATATGAAAGCGACGATCACGCCGACTTCCAGATTACCCTGCATGACCATATAGCCGCCGAACGTGATGATGCCGAACGGTCCCAGCTTCATCAGGAAATTGTTCAGGGCCTTCATCAGCCACTTCAGTTTTTCGATACGCAGGCGCACGTCGAAAATGTCGTTGGTGATGGAGAGGAACTGCTCGGGCACTTCGTTGCCAATGGCGTCTTCTTCGGCGATCTCAACAACGAATGCGCCTAGTTTACGGACGAAGACCGCGCGCGTCAGGGCAAGGTCGTTGATTTTTCCTTGAAGCCAGGGAACGATAAGAAGCTGCGGCGCATAAAGCGCCAGGGCGACACCGGCGACCAGTGGATCGATAAACAGCATGTAGCCGACCACGAACAGGGCGGTGCCGATTTGCAAAAGCGGCTGCGAGATGGCCTGGCCGGCGAATCCGCCGAGCTTTTCGACTTCCGAAGAAAGCATCGACACCACCGCGCCCTCATCGACGCCATGGTGCGCATTGTGTTTCCAGCTTTCCGGCTTCACCACGGTATAAACGCAATAATAGACCGAATGTCGCAGGGCATGCGTAACCTGGGCGCTGATCCGACCGCGTACCCGGTTCATGGCGTATTTGAGACCATCGGCCAGAATGATGACGCCCAAATACAGCGCGCCTAGCTGGATCAGCAGGTTCACATTGCCGTCGGTGACGGCGTCGTTGAGCATTCGCCGTTGTAGGT
>JABDJY010000026.1 GCA_013003285.1 Alphaproteobacteria bacterium
GCCCAGCACAAGTTCGCGGGGCACGATGCCATCTTTCAGGATCTTTTCGTCGTGGTAGATGTCGTACAGAAACAAGTTTAGCGCGGCGACGCGTTGTTTGACGCCGCTGTCGATGATCTCCCAATCCTTCGACGACAACAGCCGAGGGATAACGTCGAACGGCAAGATGCGGTCGATAGCCTCGCGGTCGGTATAGACTGTGAATGTAATACCCAAATTGAACAATTCCCGCTCGGCCCCGCGAGAGCGATCGCGTAACTGCGAGATTTCAAGCTGTGCTAACCGTTCACGGACGCGCCGCGTATGACCGAGCCCCCGGCCCTTCGGTCGGCCGAAAATCTCACAAAAAAACTCTCCGGAATCATATCCGGCAACAGCACCATCTTTTGACATTGGCTAGTTTTGCCCTTCCAGTGGCGCCACAGTGTCGAATTCCGATAAATCGGAAGCATCCTGAATGATCTCAACTGTCTCGACGGCACGCGCGGGATTTCGTACCCGTGCGACATGAAATAAAGCGTCACCCTGATTGACGACGGGCAAATTTGAACACCCGATCAAAATACCTTCCTCCCGCGCAAGAACTTCGACCTCGACGTTACCCAGTGGGTCGGCGACGACCCCGAGAACGCCGCCCTCTGCAATCTTGTTTCCCAATGCACACATTGTTCGCATAATACCACCGACCGGCGCACGCTCCCAAAAGCTGGACTCCGCATGCACAGAGGGTTTCATTTCGCGTTTACGCGATGCCGACAACATACCGAGATGGCGCATTGTATTGAGTACGCCTTTCACACCCAGCTGGATCGACAGCTCATCAAACCGTAATGCCTCGCCTGCTTCGTAGACCAGCACCGGCACGCCAATGTCACCGGCGGATTTCCGCATAGAACCGTCGCGCAGGCCGGCATTCATGACGACCGGGGCGCCGAACGCCATGGCTAACTCGAGCAATTTAGGATCCTCGCACATGCCCCGAATCTGCGGTAGATTTTGGCGGAACATGGAGCCGGTGTGCAAATCGATGCCGGCATCGGATTTTGCAACAATCTCGCTCATAAACAATTTTGCGAGCTGGCCGGCGAGCGACCCCGCACTCGAGCCGGGAAAGCTGCGGTTTAGATCGCGCCGATCGGGCAGATAACGGTCGCGGCTGATAAAGCCGAACACATTGACGATCGGCGCCGCGATCAGGGTTCCCCGCAGATTCTTCAGCGATTTGCTGGCCAGGACCCGGCGTATTATTTCAACACCGTTGATCTCATCCCCATGCACTGCTGCACTGACGAACAATGTTGGTCCCGCTCGCTTACCATTTACGACGCGAACGGTGAGCGTTACCGGCGTATGAGTCGACAGCAGACTGAGTGGTAAATCGACGGTTTCGCTCGTGCCGGGCGCGACGATAGTGTCCCCAATCTCGAACGGTACTCCCTTCGGTCTAGCCTTTGCCGCGGGTTTTGGTTTTGTTTGGTTTTGCATGTGCTTCAATAAACTCAATGATTTTGCCGGCGACATCGATACCGGTGGCGCCCTCGACGCCTTCCAGCCCCGGGGAGGAGTTGACCTCCATGATCACCGGGCCGTGGTTAGAACGCAACAAATCAACACCGGCGACGTTGAGGCCGAGAGTACGCGCCGCCCGCACCGCGGTCGATCGTTCCTCCGGTGTAATTTTGACCACTGACGCCGATCCGCCACGATGCAGATTAGAGCGAAAGTCACCTTCGACCCCCTGACGTTTCATCGCGGCAATGACTTTGCCGCCAATGACAAAACAGCGAATGTCAGAACCACCGGCTTCCTTGATGAACTCCTGAACCAGAATATTGATGTGTACACCGTTAAACGCCTCGATCACGCTTTTCGCAGATGACCGGGTCTCTCCGAGTATGACGCCGATACCCTGAGTGCCTTCCAGCAGTTTGATAACAGCAGATTCCCCCCCTACCATATCGACCAAATCTTCCGCATAACGCGATGAGTTAGCGAAACCTGTGATCGGTAAGCCCAATCCCTCGCGCGACAGCAGCTGCAATGCGCGTAATTTGTCGCGAGAGCGTCCGATCGCCACCGATTCATTGAGCGGATACACCCCCATCATCTCGAGCTGGCGGAGTACCGCGAGCCCGTAGAATGTGATCGAGGCGCCAATACGCGGTATTACCGCATCAAATTTTGGCAGTTTTTCGCCCTGGTAGTAAGCTGCTGGCCGGTGCGAGGTGATGTTCATATAGACTTGCAGGGTATTGATGATCTGCATCGAATGACCGCGCTGTTCGGCCGCCTCGACCAACCGCTTGTGTGAATAAAGTTTTGGGTTGCGAGCCAACATCGCGAATTTCATTCTTCTTCTCCATTTTCGATACGCTTCGAATTCGCCCGAGGTCGAGCGGCGCGTTGTTTTTTCGTTTCTTTCATCGGCCGACCAAGACGAAACGATGATTCCGGATCAACGATCAAGCGCCCGCGCATCGCCTTGCGTCCGATCAATAGACGAAATCCCATCTCATCTCGGTTGGTCAGTCCCAACTCGATGGGCCATGATTCCAGACCGAACCCGATAAACGTTTCAATTATGTAACGCTGCTCGCGATGGCCGCTGGATGACGTAATATTCCTGCGGTCAGCTACTTTGGCTTTGCACTGGACAGACTCTTTGCGATCATGCTGTCCTGGATGGACAATAAAACGCACCCATTCAACGCTACCTTTTGTAAACGGCTCCACATCCCAGGCGTGGATAACAGACGTCCAAGCGCCGGTGTCGAGTTTGGCTTTAATCTGCGATACGCCCAGTTCAGGCAACGCCGCCCATTCGCGCCAACCGATCAGTCGCGGGCTCGATCGATGCCGTGTCATGCTGAACTCCCGCTATGAAATCTAGGTGCGTTCGCCTGCGCCTCCGTAATATTGGTAGTTAATGACACAAACACATCTACGCTGACAAAAACAAATGCAAAATAGTCGGGCGATTCCAATTGACATTACAGTTTTCTGCGGGCCATGAAAATTGACACATTTCCCCAAACTCGAACGAGGCATCTAAGCCGATGCGCCCATTTGGCCAATCCAATATTCGGCACGCAAGCCCATCGCGTTGGCTATAACGTACCGCCGGAACGAAACTATACTGAATATAACACCTGATGATCGCCGCTGTTATGCCAGTCGCCGCGTTGCTTCTAAGCGCCGCCTTCTTGCTCATGGGCAATGGGCTGCAGGGCACGCTATTGCCCGTCAGAGCAAATATAGAAGGCTTCGCGTTTCCCGAAATCGGTTTGATCAGCACCGCCTATTACATCGGATTTGGCGCTGGGTGCTATTACGGCGGACGGATCGTGCGCCGTGCCGGGCATATCCGCACCTTTGCGGCTATGGCTTCGCTGGCCTCGGCGATCGCCCTCATTCACGCGCTAATTGTAACGCCGGAATTGTGGTGGCTGATGCGTGCCGTCGCCGGCTTCTGTTTCGCAGTGCTGTACGTTGTAGTCGAGAGCTGGCTCAATGAGTGCGCAACTAACGATAACAGGGGACGGATTCTTTCGATTTATAACGTCATAAATTTGACGGTCATCACCGTTGGCCAAATGATGCTAACGCTCGCAGACCCGCGTGCTTTTCCGCTCTTTGCCTTAGCTTCAATTTTGGTATCGCTCGCCGTCGTTCCTCTGGCAATGACAACAACATCGCCGCCGGCACCGGTCGAAATAGTGCGGATTAGATTACGCTATCTCTATTCGCTGTCTCCCGTCGGTTGTGTTGGGGTGTTTATCGTCGGGTTGGTCAACGGTGCCTTCTGGGCCCTGGCGCCGGTCTTCGCCCAGGGGCGCAGCTTCGATCTGACCGGCATCGCGCTGTTCATGAGCACCGCAGTGTTGGCCGGAGCCGTTGGCCAATGGCCGTTGGGAAGGCTTTCGGATTTGCGAGACCGTCGCTATGTCATCGTTGGCGCCTCTACTTTGGCGGCGGTCGGCGGCGTTGCGATGGTGTTCTCCGGAGGGCTCGGACCCTGGACCGGGTTCGTATCGGTTGCGGTGTTCGGCAGTATGGCGCTACCGATTTACTCTCTGTGTTTGGCGCATATGAACGACTTTGCACCGAAGGGTGAATTCGTCGCGACTTCCAGCGCCATGTTGCTGCTCTACGCCGCTGGCGCTGCACTCGGGCCAATTCCAGCATCGTTCTTGATGGGCCAGGTCGGGCCGCAAGGATTGTTCACTGCAACTGCTCTGGGACATGCCGCCTTGGCGGCCTTCACACTGATGCGCATATACCGCAGGACAGCGCCGGCGATGGAACGCAAAGAGCCGTTTATTACAGTGCCGAGAACGTCACCGACATTCTATGCGCTTGATCCAAGAAGTGACGCCGCGGGGCCGGAAGAACTGATTTAATAGACAGCAGCAGTACAGAAATCAGTGTTCAGGCATCGCCGGTGTCGGTACTTTGCCGAGATGTTCTTCGGCGAGCTCGGCTTCGCTGCGGGTCATATGATCGATAATCACGCTGGCGGCCATATCGCCGGTGACGTTGACGACCGTCCGGCACATGTCGAGCAGACGATCGACAC
>JABDJY010000063.1 GCA_013003285.1 Alphaproteobacteria bacterium
ACCCCAACCCTCCCCCGCAAGGGGGGAGGGGGAAGTATATCCGCGCCACCAACACATCCCCTCCCCCCCAGCGAGGGGGAGGGTTAGGGAGGGGGGCGTAAATAACCCCGGTGGTTTACTTGGATCACCGCCCCTTAAATGCCGCGCTTCTTTTCTCGGCGAAAGCGTTGGTGCCTTCGACCAGATCCTCGCTGTCGCCGAGATCGCGGAACGAGGCGCTTTCGAAGCGCAGTCCCTCGGGGACCGGCCGGCCCAGCGCGTGCAAGATGGTCTCCTTACCCTGGCGGTGGGCCAGCGGCGAGCGGGTCGCCAGATCGTGCGCCAGGGAGAGGGTTTCGTCGAGCAGCTTGTCCTGCTCGACAATGCGGTTCACCAGCCCCACCCGATAGGCCCAGTCGGCATCGTAGCGGTCGCCGGTCAGGAACATCTCCATGGCGTGGGTGAGGCCGACGATATGGGGCAGGCGCACCAGCGCGCCGTCGCAGGCGTGGAAGCCCCATTTGACGTCCTGCAGGGCGAACACCGCGTTGGGCGCGCACAGGCGCATGTCGCAGGCCAGCGCGATCTCGAAGCCGCCGGACATGGCATAGCCGTTGATGGCGCCCAGGATCGGTTTGTGGATGTCGAGATTGCGGGTGATGCCGCCCAGCCCATAGCCGTTGGTATAGGTGCGGCGGAATTCGTCGGGCGGTGTGGTGGCAAACGCAATGGTGTAGCTTTTCAAGTCGGCGCCGGCGCAAAAGGCGGCATCGCCGGCGCCGGTGAGCACGGCGATGCGGGCCTCGTCATCTTCGTCGAAGGCCTTGAACGCCGCGACCAGTTCATCGTTGGCGGTGAAGTCCAGCGAGTTCATCTTGGCCGGCCGGTTGATGGTGATCAGCCGCACCGCGCCGTCGGCCTGGTAGAGAATATCGTCGCTCATGGGGCCTATCCTTGCATTTATTATCTAAACTTTGCCGGTAAAGGCCCTGTTTTCGGCGCTTTTCGCAAGTCTCAAGTGGCCACGGGGTTGAGTTTACCGGGAAAATACGTTCCAACTGCGCTCCCCAAGCCGCGCTCACGCGGCAACAACGCACGGATACAGTATGGCGAAAGAGGACCTACTCGAATTTTCCGGCACCGTGACCGAGGTGCTGCCCAACGCGATGTTTCGCGTAAAGCTCGATAACGACCATGAAGTGCTGGCCCACACGGCCGGAAAAATGAGAAAGCACCGCATCCGCGTACTCGCGGGCGACAAGGTCAATGTCGAGATGACGCCCTATGATTTAACCAAGGGCCGCATCACATTCCGCTTCAAGTAAGGCCGCGCCGCCGTGCGCTGCCGCCCTTTATTGCTGCCGATCTACGGTCGGCTTGGCACGCCGCCGACCTCTGGTCGGCCAGGAAAATGACGTGGCGCACCGGCTGATCCTGGCGTCGGCCTCGCCGCGCCGGCTTGAATTGCTGGCGCAAGTGGGCATCACGCCCGACCAAATCGACCCCGCTGATATCGACGAGAGCGCCGCCAAGGACGAAGAGCCGGGCCCGTTGGCGCGCCGTCTGGCCGAGGCCAAGGCCGCCAGCGTCGCCGCGCGCCATGGCGACGCCTTCGTGCTGGGCGCCGATACAGTGGTCGGGGTCGGCCGGCGCATCATCGGTAAGCCCGCCGACGTGGATGAGGCCCGGCGCTTTCTGAAACTGCTGTCGGGCCGCCGTCACCGGGTTTATGGCGGCATTTGCGCGATCGCCCCCGATGGCGGCAAGGCGCAGCGGCTGATCAACACCATGGTCCGTTTCAAGCGCCTGACCGATGGCGAAATCGATACCTATCTGGCCACCGGCGAATGGGACGGCAAGGCCGGCGGCTACGGCATTCAGGGCCATGCCGCGGCCTTCGTGCCGGCGATCAACGGCTCCTACACCAATGTGGTCGGCCTCGACGTGGCCGCCGCGACCGCCATGTTGACTGGCCTGGGATATAGATCGGCGTGAGCGACGCGACCCTGCTCATCGAACGTTTCCCCGGCGAGACCCGCGCCGCGCTGCTCTATGGCAAGCAGGTCTGGCAGGTCGACCATTTCCGCGATAGCGATCCCGCCGTTCTCGGCGGCGTCTATCTCGGCCGGGTGCGACGCCTCGACCCGGCGATGAACGCCGCCTTTGTCGATATCGGCCAAGCCGCCGACGGGTTTTTACGGGCGCGCGATGCGGTGATCTCCGAGACGGCGGGTCGGCGCGCACGCATCGGCGATTTGGTCCATGAAGGTCAGGCGATTACGGTACGCGTCGCCGCCGAGGGCTTCGCCGGTAAAGGGCCGCGTTTGGCGCGGTTGCCGGACGACGAAGCCGACAGCGCCGGACAACAGGCCCCGGCCTGCCTACAGCCGCCGCCCGACCCGGTCGACCGTATTCTGGCGGCGTGCATCGGCGAGGTGTCTCATATTATTTGCGGTGACGGCCTGATCGAAACCGCCGCCGAGCGTTGGCTCGAAGACGCCGACCTGGATCACGACGTGGTGCTGGAGCGTGAAACCGGGTCCCTGTTCGAATCTTACGCGGTGGAAGACGCCATCGCCACGGCGCTGGCCCCGCGGGTCGCAGTCGGCAAGGGGGCCGAGCTGGTGTTCGACCTGACCGAGACATTGTGCGCCATCGATGTGAATTCCGCCCGCCATGAGGGCAAGGCCGGCCGCGGGCCGCGCGACGTGAACCTGGCCGTGGTGCCGGAAATCGCCCGCCAGTTGCGCCTGCGCGCCATCGGCGGGGCCATCGTCATCGATGCGTTGAAGATGGCGCGCGGCGACGACAAGAAGCAGGTGCTGACCACGCTGCGCCGGCACCTGAAAGACGACCCGGCGACGTGCCATGTGCTGGGCATTTCCAATCTGGGCCTGATCGAGATGACCCGCACCCGCCTCGGCCCGTCGCTGGCCGAGCGTATGCTGGCGCCGGCCGCCGCGCCGCAGCTGCGCGCCGACGCCGCGGCCTATGGCGCGATCCGCGCCCTGGCGGTGGACGGTCAACGCCGGCCGGCCGGCCTCTATGTGCTACGCGCCGCGCCCGAATTGGTGGAAATTCTATCCGGCACGCTCAACGACGCGTTTACCGAAGGCGCCCTGCGGGTGGGTCAGGTGTCGCTCGAAGCTCAACCCGGCTGGCCGCGGGATAAATGGGAAGTCGCGCCCCAGAAATAGCGACCATAATAGCCGCCGGGACAGCCGGGGCGTTTCAAATACCAGAATCATGATATTATGGGCGCGAAACCCAGTGGCGAGCGGCGGCGGAGAAGCGGTGATGGCCAAGTGTCCCAATTGCAGTAAAGCGGCGGTAAAGCGCCACCGGCCGTTTTGTTCCGAGCGCTGCGCCAACGCCGATCTGGCCCGCTGGCTCGACGGCCGCTACCGCATTCCCACCGACGAAGCGCCGATGGTCTATGAAGGCAATCCCGACGCCGCACGCGAGGAGGAGGGTTAGCGAACTGGCCCGAAAACTGGCCTCTGGACAGGGCAGGGGATATTTCCTATACCCGCGCGTCGCCGGTCGCCAAACGCAGGCACGGCGCATCGTGGGCCCAGGTAGCTCAGTTGGTAGAGCAGCGGACTGAAAATCCGCGTGTCGGTGGTTCGAATCCGCCCCTGGGCACCATAAATTCAATGACTTAGAAGATCCTCTAAAATATTTGGCACCGATTTGGCACCTCTAAATCGTCGCCCCATTCCTCAAGTCAACCCAAAAGGAAAAGCACGCCTTGGTCTGCCTAGGAAATGGTGGTTCGGTTTGAATGTAGGACTTGGCTCATTCTTACCCTTCGAGCAGGAGGAATGGATGAGTTGGAATGATACCAACTTTGTAGTGAAACATGCCTCGCTCGCGCAGGGCGATCCTTACATCTGGCGCCCGTGAACTGTGATAGCACTAAATGGCCTCGATGGCGCACCGTCGATCATCAGCTTTAGATAGATGTGATAATTGGGCAGGCCGACGAGGTCCTCGGTCGAAAAGGTCGGCAGGAACTCGCGAGCGATAATCGGCGCATCGTTTCCACCGAGACGAAATGAAATCAGAGTCCCAGCGTTTCCGATGACGGCGTCGCGCACCTCTGGTTGCAGCTGGGTCAGGTACTGGTGCGCCATGGTCAGGCCGACATTGTACTTGCGCAACTCGGACAGCATGTTGGCGATGCTGAGCGTGGTGAAGTTCTGGAATTCGTCCAGGTAGACCCAGTGATTTCGGCGGGCGGCGGGAACGAGATCGGCGCGGCTGAAGCCGGCGAGCCCTAGGGTCGTAACCAGGAGTGCGCCCAGCATCGCAGCGCTGTCCTCACCGAGCCTTCCCTTGGCGAGGTTATTGGCGCCGATCCGTCGGTGTCTCCAAAACAACAACATGAACGAACATCAAAATGACAATGAGCTCTTTTTGGCGGTCTTTCCGTCGGTGCGCGGCTTCGGCTTCGCCCTGTTCCATGGCGCCTGGGTTCGCCCAAGCGATCCCGATAGCGCTAGTACCGATGCTTCGAGCGAGTGGTGACGACTTAGACGAACACGAAGTGCACCATTTGGGTGACCTTGCACCACCGCTCCCTTGATCCCGGTCAAGACTCGGATCGGGGCCGGTGGTAGGGGCGCAGTGCTATAGAAGCGCCCGAAGTTCCGCATAGTACGCCTCGCACCGCTCGACCGATAACCTGTCGTTCCGTTCACACGCCGTAATTTCGTTCAGCACGTCCGGCATCGCTGCGTCGGTGCCGTACCGCTGGACCAAGGTCCGGCGCTTATACCGGCCCACACGGCGGCAGCGATCGCAGCACACGGTGATGGCGTCGGTGGGATACGTGGCGGGTGAGAGCGAGCCGGTGGACATGGTGGCAGAGTAGCACTGCTGCGAAATATCGGCATATGGCGCGATGTCCGGTTTTGAGCTGTTTACGGCTGCTTTACCCCCGAAACCGGTCGTGAATGGGCAAGGGTGTTCACGTCTGCTTTTAGCCGAGGGTGTTGAAGAACTCCTTTGAGCGGCTCGGATGAGGATGATTCTCTGTCGGCGATATTAGCGTCGATGGAGATTGGCGATGATGGGTGCGGCGGTAGG
>JABDJY010000046.1 GCA_013003285.1 Alphaproteobacteria bacterium
CCGCAATCGTTGGTCCGATGACCCGCGCCATCTGGAACCCCGAGGCCGACCAGGCGATGGCGTTTGGCAAATCTTCACGGGGGACCAGATTTGGTACGATGGCTTGTTGCGCCGGGCCTTGAAAGGCGCGTGAGATGCCGAACAGCACCAGCAGCAAAAGGATCAGCGTAAAGTCGCTGCCGCCCGAAAGGGTGAATGAAAACAATCCGATCGCGCAAATGGTCTGGACGGCGACGGCGGTGCGGATGATGAACATGCGCGGTACCCGGTCGGCGACAAGACCCGAAACCAGAAACAGCGCGGCAAAGGGTGCGAATTGAGCGAGGCCGACGAAGCCCAAATTGAGTTCGCTTTCGGTGATCCGCCAGACCTGCCAGCCGACCGTGGTGATCATCATTTCGATGGCCAGGAAGCCGAGCACCCGTGTGCCCCAAAAGAAACGGAAATCGCGATGCCGGAATACGCGAATGCCGTGTTTGCGGCTCTGCGCCGGCGAATCTGGATCTTGAGGAGCGGTCACTTGGTTGGGCGCACGACGGTTCTTTGCGGGGTTTTGGGACAGATAAAAGCGCGAAGCTGCGCGCTATCCCAATGCACCTAGATGTGACACGGGACCCATGCGAATACTAGGGAATTGCGCTGTTTGCCGACGGCAATCGTGCGGCCCGCGAGCGGGTCGGCCTGACAGCAGTGGGTGGCAGTCGGGACTAAAGGCGGTTCTTGTCGGCCGGTCCTGACTGGGTGACCCTGACCGCGTGCTTATTCAGCCATTCCTGGGTTCGATCTTCCGTGGCGCGGATTTCATCCAGGGTCAGTTTTTCGGCGACCTCGGGGATTAACGGCACGGCCCGTTGGTCGCCACGGCGGGCGGCGAGGCGAAGCCAATAATAGGCCTGACGGAAATCAACACCGGTACCCCGGCCTTCGAAATACAAGGCACCCAGATGGAACTGCGCGCTGCGGCTGCCGGATTGGGCCAGCGGCGCCCAGATTTCATAAGCACGATCATAGTCGGCGGCCTTGTAGGCGTCGGCGCCGCCACCGACGCTGTTGCGATAATTCGGTGAACTGGCCGCGATATTGGTATCCGGCGTTTCGGTTGCCGTGACAACTGGTTCGAGCGCCGGTTCAATCGCCGGTTTGAACTCGGCATCATCGCGCACGATCTGGTGCGACGGTTGCGCGGCGGGGACCGGAATTTCCGGTTCGGCAGGAGCCGTGGACGTGGCGATCTGAACGGCCGGCGCGTTTTCTACCCGAAGTGGGGCAATGTCCGCCGGCTCCAATGCGGTGCTGACCGCTGGCTGACCCGGGCGCGGCTCGTCGCTGGGATTACTGGCACCCAGGGCGACCGGCTGGTTGAGGAGGATGTCGGCTTGCGGATCGGCGAGCGCTTCATCGAACTGCGAGGGAATTCCCTCGAAGAGCAGCGCGGTCTCCTGTGAAAGGTCCAATGTGTATGTGTCATTTAGCGTTTCCGGTTCTGCGGCCGCGACGGTGATGTTCGCCGGCTCGCCGATCAACTCGGCCATGGCCTGGTAGGTTGCCGTAAGATCGCGGCTGAGCACGGCAATTTCCTGCTGCAAGGCATTACGCTCAGCTTCGCGGTAAGCGCGTTCTTTTTGGATGCGGGCGATTTCGCCATCCAGTTCCTGACGCTTGGCATGGCCCGGCTGGGTTTTCGCCAACACCCGATCGATGCTGTTGGGCTCCCGACGTAGCGGCTGCAGCGCTTCGAAGGCCGGTGTGGTTTGCCGAACTTCATCGGGTTTCAGATCGCCGGCCAGCGAGTCCAGGGCCTGTTGGGCGGCGGCCAGACGATCGGCCAGCCGCTTAATCTCTCCACGAAAGGCGGCGAGCTTGGCTTCCTTGTTGGCTTTCTCCGCATCAGCGCGTTCGCGCTCGACTTCGAGCAGTTCGCGCAGGGAGGAATCCTGGGACTGGGCATCGGTGAGCTCGTTTTTCAGGGTCGTGACTTCGCCCTGCAAGGCTTCGAGTTCGGCCTTGGATTTCTTTTGTGCCGCCTGGGCTTGGGCCTTCTTCGCGTTGAGTTGTTCGCGCAGTGCAGAATCCTGCGATTTCACTTGGGAGAGCTGGCTCTCCAGCTTTCGAACTTTTTCCTGCAGGGCAACCTGTTGAGCCAGATAGCGTTCGCTTTCGGCATTGGTTTTGCTCAACTCGGCTTCGAGACGCTGGCGTGAGCCGTCATCGATCGGTGCGGCCGTCGGTGCGGTGGCAACGGGTGTTTGGGGCGCGGCAATGACCGGCGGCGTCGCGGGCGCCGTATTGGTCGTGACCGGCGCGGTGGTTGGGGATGCGCTGGCCACCTGCGACCCCTGGGGCTGCACGCGTTTGACGTTTTGGATGTGCTGCTGGGCCGGTGACGGACCCTGAATGATGACGTTGATGCGATGGCGCAGAACCGCGTCGGTCTTCGCTGCGTTTGAAATGGCGCGGTATTGATCCGACGTAAATCCGGATTTATCGATCGCGGTATTCATATGCCCGCGCATTTCTTGGAACAGCAGGTCGGCCCGTTCGTTCGAACCGGCGATCTCGGCGGCGCGGATCCGCGGATAGTAGGTATTGCGCAGGGCCAAGACCGTGGAGGCTGCGACGGCAAACGATCTCAGAGTTTGATCATTATAGGGGGTCTGCATATTCAGGCTGCTGACCTGATTGGCGCCTTGCGCATGGACCGGTTGACCGGCCAGCACACCCGCCGCAATCAAAGTTGTACCGACCAAGGAAATCGCCAGGCGATTAAGTTGGGGAGCGAATGGGGTCTTGGAACCTTGCCGGATCTGCACCGTGCCCTCGCGAATGTTCGTTCGTTGGAAACTCGGCGATCACCGGCGTTGCGGCCCGTTAAAGGGTCATCACGCCGGCCGCCGTCCAACAGGGATTACGCCCAGACTGCTAAGGAAAACTAATGGGGTTGAGAATTCGTTAATGAGAGGGCTTTTCCACCACCATTTACCGTCGTTCAAAACCGTCTTAACCCTCAGAAAAGATTGATAAAAATGCCGTTTGTGCCTTTACATGGCCGTCCGCGATAATTAAGTGCGCACCGTTAGCTGGGCGTTAGCTGTGGAGGTGAGCATGAGCGGGATTAACAACAAGAAACGAAAAACACCACCAAATCGGCGACGGCTAACGAGCCTTTACGTGAGCAAAGCTGTGCCGGGAAAGAGCCGCATCCGGACCTGGGATACGGACACGCCGGGTTTGGTTCTGCAGGTGGAACCGAGCGGTGCGAAAAGTTGGTATGCCTGTTACAGGCGCAATGGGCGACCTCGATGGTTTCGGCTTGGCTCCGTCGGCGGATTGAGTCTTAGCGGTGCGCGTGAAGCTGTACGAATGCTAAATGCGAAATTGACACTCGATTCATCGTTTGATCCCCAAGCTGAGAAAATCGCCAGCCGGACGGCGGGCACGGTGGCGGATATTGTCGACCGATATGTTTCTGGTCACCTCGAAAAACTTAAGTCGGGTGAACAGGCCGAATACCTATTGCGGCGTTTTGTAGTGCCGAAGATTGGAAAACTGGTCGCCGCCGAAGTCCAGCCATCCGATATCCGCACGTTGCTAAAGACAATACCTTCGCAATCGATACGCCATCAATTGCTCGCGAATATTAGCGGATTGTGGAACTGGTCCATTCGCAATGATCTGCTTCCGTCATCCATGAACCCGGCAACCGGCATCGAGCAACGCAAGCCGACTGCACGAGAACGAGTATTGTCGGATGCAGAATTGCCGATGTTCTTTCATGCCTTCGACGGGGCCAGCCTGATCGCAGGTCGAGCGCTGCGCATTATTCTCTATACCGGCCAGCGTCCTGGCGAAGTGCGCCAGATGCGATGGCAGGACCTAGAGTTTGGGAGGCACCAGTTCACCGACGATAAAAGCAATACTTACGCTTCGGACGGGGCGTGGTGGACGCTTCAGGGCCGCCCCAGCGAAGATGGCACCTGGCCTGGCACGAAGAACGGCCAATCTCATCGCGTGTGGTTATCAAAGCCCGCACTGCGAATAATTGAAGAACTCGATGAAGAGCGATCGACCGCTCGTGGGTCGCCTTTTGTGTTTCCGGGTCGGGCCGGCCACCCATTTATGTCGCTCGACGCTTCGATGCGCCAGATTTGCACAGCTCTCGACATCGTAAAGCCCGACAAAGTTACACCGCACGATCTGCGGCGTACCCATGGCACAACAACTACCAGCCTCGGCTTCAGCCGCGACCAAATGAACCGCATTCAAAACCACAAAGAAGGCGGCATCGGGT